>NZ_DALZYO010000049.1:0-35457 GCF_031988165.1 Neobacillus sp. | reverse complement strand
AGCGCCGATGGTAGTTGGGGCAGGCGCCCCTGTGAGAGTAGGACGTTGCCAGGCACGAAAAAGAACAGCTGAATCAGCTGTTCTTTTTTGTATCAAAAAAACTATCATGAGCCTCAACTCCCAACCCAACCATGGAAATAAATTTAAAGAACAAGCCGTAGTCCCCTAATAAAGGCGGTGAGAGCAGAGCTAGACTTCACATCTTTCGTCTAGTGAAATGGGTATTTCACTTTAACTGGTTAAAGTGATTCATTTTTGCGGCGCTCCGCCCCTTTTCCACAGATATTGATGATGACAATTCCGATAGTATAAAAAATCGAGCATCCCAGTCGGAATGCTCGATGAAATACCTATTTTTTTTGTGCTACAAAACTTTGTTTATCGCTAGAGTATTCGAAAGTAAGGTCTTGGTCACCTTTTGACAAAATTAATTTATTTTCCTCCAACTGTACATCAGAAAAGTCTTTCTCCGATAGAAGCGGGGTGAGAAGTTTTAACTCATTCATAGGACCACTAGAATTGAAAGAAAAAATCCAGGTATATGAATGGGTTGCTTTATTAGTAGCAACTAAAACTAATTCAGGAATATCATTCTTCGAGAAATTATGTTCAAGTCCATAAAATGAATATCCCCTTTTTAATTTTCCAGTGTCATCAAATGGGCTACCCTCTGGTTCAGTTGTCAAATGGAGCTGCCATTCGATGCCAGACATATCGGTCATTACAATTGTATTACTCCCATTAGGGTGAGTTTGTCCGATGATATTTTTAACCTGTTTCCCAGCTAGATCCAATTTAAAAGACTGACCATCTGCTCCACTTGTTGAAGCTTTGAAGGATTTTAAATGAGTAAAAGTGTCCTTTTTGTTTTCTCCCAGGCCTGTCTTCTTTGTGGAAGTGGTTTTTTTCTTTTCTTCGGTAGCCGTTTTCTTCCCAGGGTTGTTTGCTGTTACCGTTTCACTAGGTTTTTGAACTTTAGGTTTTCCATCATGAAAAAATCCGAACCATATTCCCGTACCTATTCCCAAGATGACCAACAGAAAAGATAATGTCATTCCATATCGTCTTAAGAATTTGATTAAAGGACTGGTTGTTTCTGTTTCAATTTCCTTCAAAAAATTCTTAATGCTGTAGTTTTTGATTAATTTTAATTCTTTTCGAAGTGCTTTATTTTTCCAAATCGAATTCGGATGCTTTATAAAATATTTTTTTAATGCCCTTTTGTAGGCACGATCAGTGTCAATCAACCGGGCGTTTTCAACAATAAATGAATACATTGTTTTGTCATGGCCTAACCGAGACAAGTAATCCAATAATCCTTGATAATTAACACCTTTATATTCCGATCCAAATGCGATGAAAAGGAGCGGAAAATACATAGAAATAGGATTGCTTCGGAATAGTTTTCGAAGGATGTTCCTAAGTTGTTGGCGAGATTCTCCAGTTAAAGATTTTAAATCGTATGCATTTGCATTCGCGGGATTACTGAAAAGCTCATATAAAGCAATCATGACCAAATAATTTTCCTGGCCTTTCGCATCTTCCCATTCTTCAACATTTGAAGAAATTTCTCCAAATGCGATGACATCTGACAGCGTGACATCCATAACATTGATCGTCCTTAACAGAGAGGCTAATGCGTGTTTTAGCATGTCATTCTTAAATTCGTCAAACTCAGGACTATGCAGGCCGAGGTTAAAATCCTTCACTGCCAATAAAGATGTGAAAGGGTTGCTTTCATTGCTGATGGCAGAAGCGATTCTTTTTATTGATACGAATTTAAATTTTTCAATACTCAAAAGGTAGGGTGAGTGTGCAAGTAATTTTAATTCATTAAGGATGTCTTCGACACTAACGAACGGTTTAAACCATTCCTCAAAGTATGACTCAAGAAGCCGCCCATAATTTGAATTCTTATTAAAATAGATCAAAATTTCTTGATAGCTGAGCTTGTCCTGTTCAATCACTTTCCATAATTTATGGAAAAGTCGATCATTTTGATAATACTTAAGAGTCTCTATCATAAAGATGATAGCCTCATCGCATCTAAGGATTGAGTTTATGGATACGACAGCATCGATGTAGTCTAGAGCCATATTTTTATTACTAGCTACTTTTTCCCCTTTTAATAGCTGCAAAAAAAGCTCAACCAAATCTAGTTTTTCCTCTGAGTTAACCGCTAAGAATTTATGCAAACTTTGTAAAAAACCGATTTTATTATTCTTATAATAAGGGGCATCCTCATAGTTTAAGGTTAGATAAATGGCGGTTAATTGGTAGTAGCTGGTTAACTCGAGTTGCTGTTCTTCCTGTAATCCTGATAACATTGTTTCTGCAAAGTCCAAGAAATTACTTACATTTTTAGATTTGGAGAAATGGTGTAAAGCAAATTCCAAATACTCGTGCGACTCTCCCTTAATATTTACACCTGATATTCTACCTTCTGCAAAATCAAAAATAAATTGTTTTGCCATGGAACGATCTCCATAGTTGAGTGTTCCTGGCTCAAAAAACATAACATGGATGTATTTTTTACCCTCAGGTTCACTGGAAAAAGTCATTGCACCTAATTTTCGGCGATGGGCATAAGGTAAATAAAGATAAATTAACTCTAACAGTTGCATCGCATACATTGAATAGTCTTGCAATGGAACGTTAAGAGAGATGAAGACCCTTTTCTTGCCAGCAATCGACGACATGACGGCGAGCAAGAGCTGTTTGAATTGTACTTCTCCAATCCCTAACACCTCAAGAAGTTCATCTTTCACACTAAGAATATCCCTATCGTCGTAGCCAACAACCTCCCGTTCAGGCAGGACCTTCCCTAAGCCGACATCATAGGAGGTTGCAAATTCATTGATTTGAAAAAGCTTGGTGGGCTGTTTGATCCACTCATCCTTTATGGCAGAAGGAATAATATAGTTATGCATGAAATAGGTGCTACGAGTGCCAGTAAAATCTGCGGGCACGAATACAGCCTGGCCGATGACAAGCTCGCCGCTTTCAGGCTGAAAAATGGTCACGGCTTCCGGAAAGAGGGAAGCTTCCATTTCTCCCCGTTCCGTTAACACCTTAGGAGCGGAATAGCTGCAAAATGGATGTAAATATTTTTTTACAAATGCTTTATCGAGGCCAGCGGAAATGGCAATGGTGTCATAGCCGTCGGTTTCGTGAAAGATTCCGCCCCGTTCCCTTGTATACATTTGCTGATCTATGAATTTTCCGGTCACTGCTCATTTCTCCCTTCGATATACCCTAGCTTATAAAGCAGCCAAATGAACGGTTCATCTACACGAACAGGGCTAATGATGCCGCTGACCTGCTGATCGACGGGATTACTTCCTAGCGCGGAAACCGCAAAATAGGAGATATCTTTAAAATAAACATCAAGTGCGTTCACAAAAGGAATATCTACTTTTTCAAGGAATCGTCTGATTTCCCCGTTGATATTTTCGAATTCATCTAAATGAAGGTAGCCTCTATGGGTGACATTATGAAAAACATTACTATTCGAACGAATATATTCGCCGTCATCGTGTTTTAAGGCATTTAATAAATCGCTCTTCGTCAATACGACTGCGGTAGGAATATCTGTTTTACTATTTTCTAGATGGGCAATAAAATCACCAAACAAGGAGATGACGACTTCCCGTGGTTCATCCCCTTGGGCAGCAATTTCACCTGGCTTTTCACCCAGTTGATGAATCAGTTTTTCACGGATAGCGCGAATTTGCATTGGGTCAATTAAAAACAGAATTCCTGATGAATTTTTAATATGGGCAGCATGAAGCTTGATATAGTCCTTGTTTGTCATTCCTTCACCGGCGACATCAAAAAAAACGAGTGTCAGTGGAGCACGATCGTCATCTTTAAAGACAAATTGAAAGATAAATGGCTCTTGCCGCTTTGATACCTGTGTCGATTTTAATAGACTGCCATTTTCAAAAAGTGGGATTTCATACTCCTGTCGGAATCGCCTGCTTATCTCATTATCAAGTGGAATGCACGCCGCCTGAAAATTGTTAGCGGTGACATGCTGTAGTGTATGAATTAATGAGGTCATGTAAACGGATTTACCCACAGAGGTAGCTCCAACAATCGAAACGATATTACTTGGATGCTTGCCCGCTGTAACAGGCAGTTCATTATGGCATTCGGGACATAAGCGATTCCTCGTTACGACTGAGTATTTATCAGAAACGCCCATAAGAACACGATCAGAATAAAGCTTGTTTTCATCAGGAATCATCGAAGGATAAATAATCGCTTCCAGCTCGTCAATCGGAGCAAGCCCGAATTTTTCTCGATAATGATTAAACACTTCATCCTCTTGCAGGGCTAATGCCTCATCATCGTCACGGTGATGGGACGCACGGAAGACGACTTCCTCATGATGAAATTTGGAAAAACAGTATGGGCAGACAATATCGTAAAATGGCAATCTTTCTTTGGCAGGCTGCTTTTTTTCGAATATTCGTTTTAGCAGTGCGAACATGTAATGGTCCCCCCTATTCAGGAATTAGCTCATAATCATAAGCGGATTTCCTTCCGTTGCTAAAAAAAATTCTAATATACTCATTTTTATCAATCTCAATTTCCGGCTGTACGGATTTCCCAGAGGGAAAGTCGCGAACAAAGGGATATACCGTTCCATCGTCGATCGAGTTGGGAACGGATCCGTGTTTTTTTACATAGACTAACACCTCTTTATCAAGTGGAAGCTCTGACATGATCGATATCTTTACTTTTTTAAGAGGCTGAAAGAGTTTATTTTTATAGGTGATCGAAAAAAATATTTTTCCTTTCGAGCCCGAAATTCCTATACTATTATTATCGTTCTCTTGACTGAAAATGATTAGCTTTCCTTCCCGTTTTTGGCAGGGAAAAATGCGGTAGTGCGAGCGGTTAATTCCGTCTATTCTGGCGACATATCCTTGATTAGCTTTATATTCCTCACGGGTGTAGAGCCTTAATTCATCCTCTGCAATTTCGCTGTATGGCTGGACATGGTCGGCCGGAGCCTTGTAAATGTAGACAAAGTCAATATCCTTTGACCAAAACCAAGTTAAATGAACCTCAGAATCGCGTAGCGTCTTTCTTAAATCTCTTATTTCATGATCAGGGGAAGTAATGGTCTCCCAGTTCACCGGCAATCACCTCCATCTTCTTAAAGTTGAGAGCCTCAAAACCCTTTTTTAAAATGATCTCTTTTCAAGGATGTATCACGCACGGAAAAATCAGAACCACTGGAGCGGCGGACTGAGGTACCGGTAAATTTTTCGCGTATCGGGATAATCACTGTTCCAAGGCCGGTCAACACAGTTAACAGAATATCTGCGGCAATGCGGTAAGAGAACCCTGAAAGCAAGCTGCCCTGCAACCCAAGTTCGAGCAGAAGCCCTGCTAATAGCCCTGAAATCAGTCCAGTGATGGCGTAGCTTTTTGCCAAATAACGGTTGTCAAAAACGATACCTAGGGCTAGACCGAACAGGCCGCCAATTAACGTGATCAAGACAACGCGAAGCACGGCAAGATAAACACTGTTTTTAAACAATCCGTGTTTTTCCGTCACAAGCAGACGGTCTTGGTTTTCTAAGTAAATTCTTTCAAACACGTTCGTTAATTCCGTCGCTTTTTTGACATCATAGAAGGAACCGCCAGTGCGAGTTGCAATTAATTTGAGTAGCTTGGCGCCGTCCTGGTCAATTTTGCTCATCCCAATCGTATTAATGATAATATCTTTGTTTTGATAGGGCTCGACCACAGCATCGAGGTCCAGCTCGCTGTAACCATCGGAAAACAGAATCACCATTGGTTTTCTGCCCACTTGTTTATTGTCGTCAATCACCTTCATGGCGGTGTCTAAGGCGCCCGCAATATCGGTGCTCCCGTTGTATTCTAAGCTATTGATTTGATTAACTGCGTCCTCACGGTCCTTTGTATCACTAATGTTAAACATTGATTTTGTGATAAATGCTTGTTCATTAAAGGAGATGATAGAGGCGCGGTGGCCTTGTTCCATATTGGAAAGGAGTCTTCCGGCCGCCTTCAAGCTTTGGCGACTAGGGTCGGATTTATTCATGCTGTCCGAAATATCCATAACCATTACGAAATCGTCTGGCGGTTTAACGCTTGAGATATTAAGAGAATAGAAGAATTGAAAAATAAGACCGGCAATAAATAGCATCACAAATGTTGATGGGACAAGAAACTTCCAAGACAGCCCCGAGTATTCCAAGCGCCAGCTGAGACCATTAATCGTCGGTGAAATGGTTTCTGCCAGCAAGCAAAACAGGCCGGCCATAAAGGCTAACTGACCAAAATAGACGCCCATTAACAGGATATTGGGCCATTCGCCATAATAGGACTCGATCAGCCACTCGCCAATGATAGCCCCGATGAAGCCGGCAATAATACTAAAAACAAAAAAGAGAATACTAAACTTTCGGACAGGCATTTGCAAAATCTCCTTACGAAATAGAGTTGGTTTTCACTGATTTCGAGTGGAATTCATAACCATTTTCCATGTAGGTCTTATAGTATTTTTCGCCATTGCGGTAGTACATTAAGTCTGTCAGCTTAAAGCCTCCCATAAGGGCAAGTTTTTCGATGCCACTCGATTTTTTCTCATGGGCACAACCGACTTTAAAGTGGCGATTTTCCTGTTCTTTTTCTAAGGCGAAATTCATGAATTTGCTGTAAAAATCCCCAAAGAAGTATTTTTCTTCGAAACGGTGTTCCTGGGTATAGTTATAAACTTCAATCTGAATTGCCGAGTTTTCGTGCAGGCGTGTGTATAGTTGCTTGAACAGATCCTCTTTGGAGAGAACGTCACGATTTTCATAGGGCGTCATGACATTGGCTCTTTCTAACAGTTCATCCTCAAAGTTGCGATGGAATTCTTCCTGCGTCAACACATCTCGATTACAAACGAGAAGCAATCGTTCCAGAAGGGCGTTTGTCCCGTTTTTAAGCAGGGCGAGCAGGTTTCCGAAAAAACGCTCATCAGAAAAGAAATGCGGTCCGTGTTTTTCCTTCAACTTTGCTGTTATCCCGCTAATAATATCCGCATAATATTCGGCAATATTTTTATCCAAATAATCATCTGAGTCATAAAGGCTTTCTGCTGCTGCTTGCTTCAGGCTGGATTTAACCTGGTCGACAAGCTCAATTTTCTTGCGGAAATAAAGGTGATTTTCTTCTAACACCGCTTGATATTGCTTTAAGATCGTTTGTTTTACCTCAAGCTTGATGATTTCGTACTTTGCCCCGTAAACCACGTCGAACAAGTAGTGCTGGAAGCTATTTAGGTTTTTCTTGTCCGAAAAAGGGAGATAGCTTTTTTTGAAATCACAGCCATCGACCATTTGCTGGTAAAGAAGCTCGAGCCTTGCTTCCGCTTGTAAAAGGTCGTCTTTTGTATGGCGCAGCAATTTCTGAATTTCTTCGATTACACTAATCCCAAATTCCGATGAAGTTGGTGAGGTCCATAAATAGGCACAATACAAGCCATATTTTTCATTATTGATGACATGTTCATCGAGACAGCTCAGGATACGTTCTTTCAGGTGCAGCCCTTGCATGTGCTCGCGGACAGGACCGTCAAAGTTGGCCTGGAAGAATCGGTTGGTACCGCCTTCATATAAATATTCTTCCGCTTCCCTTATCGACATTCTTTTTACCGTTTGATAAGAATTCGCGACAGACATTAAGCCATTCATGTCTGCAAGTTTTTCTATCGGCGGTAGACAATTTTGAAAGTATTTTTGAAAAGCCTCCTCGGATAAATCCAACAAGTTGAGCACTGTTTCACGGGGCTGTAGGCCTACAGCTTTTAACGATGCCAAAAATTCGTTGAAAAAATGACTTGCCGCATAGAGGGAAATCGCTTTATTGGGGCGGTTTACCTTGGCAAAACCAGCAGAAGCATAAACGGGTTCAGGGGAATTTCCTCTAATGCCACGTTTAAAGTCTTGATGATTATAGCTGTCCATTTTTTCATGGTAGTCTGTTATCATTTTCCGGTTTTTTAACAGATTAAGATTGCTGATAATCCCATAGTTTTGCTGGTGGGCATCACTAGAAATCAAGCCAGCTTCATTTTTATCGCTCAATAAATATACTAGGTCAAAGAGTGGGGAAGGTTGGTGGCTAACAGGCAGCCTGAGATGATCTTCTGTTAACTGAAGGTCTTTTTCAAAGGTAAATTCATCGTTTTGATAGCTATCCAGTTCTTTTAAAAAACTAATCCCAAGTGAGGTGGACAAGGCAAAATGATCCCCGTCCTGCTTCGCCTGTAGCAATCCATATAAATCGACTTCGACTAGGCGAAACGATTCTTGAAGAATACTTTTTAACAACAAAGTAAATTCTTGAATCAGGATATTTGCAGGATCGCTAGCCGCCGTCACCACACAAAGGTTAACTTTTTTTAACGAAGAATAGACCTTCCCGTATTCGGCAATTTTCGACGAAAGCCTGCGAAAGGTCTTATTTAACTCGATTAGTTTGGTTTCATCACGATAAAAGGCTTCGAACATGTCTTTCCGTTTAAGCTTGCGGTCAAGTCCTTCCCAAGGAAGCTGGATAGATAATACGTTTTCCCCGGTAATGGTGCCGGTTTGATGGGCGTGAAAATATAAGACCCCCATGCTGTTTTGCCATTTTTCTTCATTAATTAATTTGATCGATTGAAGGGCTTCCTTCACTTGGTCACCCAAAAATAAAAAGATAATCGGATGGTTGACACTGCGTTGTTCATTTTCTTCAAGCGTCATTTTTTCCAGCTGGTTTGAAAAGGTGTTGGCATACTTTTGTAAAAGTTCTCTCAAGCTGTTTCCCCCCATTGAAAAACTTTCCCCTAGAATACATGCTAGTGTGATAAGAGGCGGGCCACAAGCAACTACTGCAGGTGGCCTTATCCATTTTCTGTATTCATTTCAATCTTTTTCTATGATTTTAACTGCCGCAGCATTTCGCTAACCTTGATCATCAGTTCCTTATAGAAGAGGTACAATTCTTCGCCATTAGCCAAATCCTTGTAGTCGTAATCAAGGTCTTCCTTTTCCTTCTGATAGGTGGCGGCCATTTCCTGTAAAACAGTAATGAGCTCCGCCGCGCTTTCTTGATTGATAAGATCATTGCTACGTCGTTCCGATTTTTTTTCAAGCTGATCCATCTGTTTCGGGCTCAATGCTTTAAACGTTTGATAGATCTCGAAATCAACAAACTTCGTTGTCCTCATCAGGTTGACAAACGGTTCCCAGGCATCTTCCTCAAGCTCTTTATCATAAACATAAAGAGCACCGCGCTTACGAATCGTTTTCGTGTAAACGGCCTGAATAAATTGATTTAGGGAAATTTCTTTTTCCTGTTGTGATTCCATATATTTCTCAATCTCGGCCATCTTTTCTTGAATGTAACTATATTTTCTTACTTCCAATTTCACTTTTTCAATCAGCTTAGGTGAGCGGATAAAGTTTTCTTTCGCTAATTCCACATTAGTACTCCCAAAAATATCACTGGAACTAGTGGATTCCATGCCTCCAGAAAACAACTCTTTTAACTGACGGAGCACTTGTTTCAGGTTTCCCAGGCTCGCTTTATCTAATTTCTTTGGATCTACTTCATGCTTCGCAAACAGCAAGCCCATATTCAAGTCGTTGGTAAAATGGCACTGAAACCGCGCGCTTGTATTTTGATCGGCATTCTTCTCTGTAATGCAGCCGAATTCCTTCGCTTGCTCAAACAGGGCACGGACACCGGCATTATACTGTTTAACACGCTCGTTTTGGTACGTATCTCCCCAAGATTTTTCCGGAATTGGTGAAGGAAGGTAGGCCCAGTTTTCTTGATTCGTTTGGACAAGATGGCGGCCAACACCTTCTTTTTCTAAAATTGTTTTTTCATAAGCTGTTTCGTAAATCGACAGCGGTGAATAGGCAAACAAAGGAATCCCGTTCTTGGTGTTTAACCAGAAGATGCGGTTTTTTAGTTCACTTTCCTTAATCGTGAAGCGAGAATGGCTCAATGAATGGCGCTCGAAATTTTTAATACCATTGAAAATATTTGGTGCCTTCACTGGTACGGACACAAAGCCCCATTGCGGGAAGTGCAGCTGCCCATTGCTGTTAGCCAGATGGAAAACGGGCAGGGCATCACGGTCTAGTCGTGCGGCAATCTTATCTTCAATAATCTTGTCAATTGGTTGGTCATCGCCGTATTTTAAGCGTAAAAAGTCCTCCATGGATTTGGTAATCAAATCGCCGAACTGGTCGGTCAGGAATTCGGAAACCGTGCCAACGATATCGATATCGGATTCTTTTACCCAATAGGTCGATTTTTCGAGGAGCATTTCCGACCATTGCTGAACCAATATTTCACCATCTTTGGAATCAAATAGCCGCTGGATTTCGCGGGCGACATCCGGGACACTGACTAAGTGCCAATAATAGGTGACGTTATTGTCCTTCTTGATTTCCTCGCCATCGACAAGAATATCGGCATTCTTTTCAAAAATACTCTTCAGTGTCTCTAAAATTTCCTTATACACTTCATAAATCTTGTTATTCTGGTTATTGAGTAGCTGGTATAGGTCCTCATAAAATTCAATCATTTCTTCGCTACGCGCTTTTTCAGCCCGGGCATAATACTCAGTTAGCTTTGCTTCAACATAGGCGTTCTTTTTCTTCTCTTTAGAAATAAATGCGCTTCTAGCATCCTCCAGCCGATTCAAGGCATACTCCTGCTCCGTAGAAATCGCTTTTGGCAGCCGTTCTAAGCGGTCACGGAGTCCTTCTATATAAGCTTGTAAGGTTTTTAGTAGGCAAAAACCTTCATTGGAGTGTATCAAGCGTGATGCAAAGATGGGACCTTTATTCGGATGCAGGAACAACCGCTCAAGGTGGCGGCGGAACTCTTCCATAATCTCCCCAGGAAGCTGTTTCTTGCATTTGCGGTATTGTTCCTTTGCTTTAAGCAAAAATTCCCTTTCTAATTCTTCATCAAGATTGATAACAGAAGTTTTAATCACGTTGTTATAGGAGAAGCGGTCGCTATTCTCAAAGCCAGATAAGGCTTCAGGCACGCGCTCATTAAAACGCTGATGAACAGAATCTGGATCAATCCTTAGCTTTTCCATAAATTGCTCTACTTCCGTTTGATCGGGACCCGCATCAAACATCGTGTTCATTTTTTCAAACAGCTTATAGCCGATATAGGTGGTCATTTCTTCAAGCGGAATCTCCGCCATCGAGGCCCCGATAATGTTGTATTGGTAGTTGGCGGCGTATGGCTTGGGCATTTGCGCAATATTAGTGCGGATATTACTGATATAGTCGTGGATGGCAAATTCTTCGCCCGATTGCTTTTCTTCATTGGCCATGAAATTGGTGATATTCTCAGCGGTGACATTCATGCAGTAATCATAAGCGTTTTCTAGCCATTTACCTTCGAGGTTTGTCCCCGAGATTAAATGACAGAGATTAAACGGTGGCATTGGTGAATTGACATCTAACAGGCTGCCGTATCGCATTTTGAACCGCTCATTGCGTTCATCACAGTTCATCCAGTAATCAAGCTCTTTTAATGCTGCATAGCCATTTTTCTCAATGTATTCAACAGTGTGCGAGCTTAGGCCTCGTTTTGATAAATTCACATCTGGTGTAAATAGATAGCCAAGTATACTGACTTTGTCGACACCGGTTGGCCCAAATTTCCGTTCCATGATTCCGCGGGTGATATAGGAAATATCGAGATAACAGCCGCTGCCGGTTCCGCCGGACAGTCCTGTTAATATGAAGACATAGAGCCGTTTATTCGTTCCTTCAAGAACGGATTCGATTTTTCGTTCAATCGTTTGCACGACTTGATTGATTTTTGTAAACAGAAGCAAGCGTCCAGCCTGACGAACGCCGGAAGCACCACTGATGCCGTCGGTAATTAATAGTTCAGGGGACAGCCATTCCTTTATGTACGGCTCAATTGTACTGCGATTTTGCAAAAGACCGCCGATTTCCGGGTTAGAAAGGAGAACAAATTCTTTGTTCGGGTCGAGGCCTATGCCTTTGTATTTTTTATTGCGGTCATATTCATTCGTTTCGAACGCTAAAAACTCAATATTATTCGGCTTTTCCTTTTTCTTTTTCGATAACGGATCCTGCGGAAGTTTGAAGCGGCGATTTACTTGGTACTTTAGCCTTAATAAGGCATCAATTCCGGTGCCGCCAAGGCCGATGACGAGCATCGGATTGTCAATTGTATCAACGCGGATTTTCTCCGAAATTATGCCGCCGCCTAAGGAAACATCCAATTGCGAAATATGCTCTCTTACACTTGCTTTCATGCAAAAATTCCTCCCTAGCTGATTAGTACTAATAAATATATAGACGAAAAATAGCGTGGTTAGGATTCTATTTTCGGTGTCAGGCCTCAAAGGTGGTGCCTGACACCTATCTAACTCCAGCGACTGATCAAGTTGCTCATGGTAATCAAGTTAACTGATATACTCAATGTAAATAGATTTATTAACCTTTTTTAACACAATCCGTAAGCGGTCGTTTCGCTTTACCTCACGACCATTTTTGGCGTCGATTGCCCGGCCGCCTTTTTCAATCGTGCATTCGGAGTTATTGACCAGCAGCAAGGTATCACCTGAAGCCGGCTTAAAAATGATTTGTTCCGTTTCAGTGAACTCTGGTGCTAGCGACAGCAGTTGATGGAGGCGGATCTTCCCTTTAAAGCCTTTTAATTTTTTGAATTGCGGGTTCGTGCGCTCTCCTGTATCCTCATCCTTAATTTCGACAACGATTTGGCCGCTAAAGCCGCGGTTCTTCTCTTTCATTTTTCTAAAAAGAAGGTAGGCAAGGGCAGCTACAAGGAGGGCCCCAATTACACCAAGCCCGACATACAGCCATGGGAAGGGGTTTTCTGTTTCCGTAGTATTTGGTTTCGCATTCACAGGTGCCGCTGCCGCCTTTTTTATTGTAAGCTTCTGTGGCTGTGTCTCACGGAAAAAGCTATTATCCTCGGCCTTCACAACCACCTCGTATCCGGAAGAGTTCCCAAGCTTAAACTGACCCGTAAAGCCTTTATCCTCGGCTGTTAAGCTGACTTCCTCTGTTTTCCCCTTGTCGAGGTCTTTGACGAAAAGAGTAGATTTCATTGATTTATAGATGTTTGTATCGGTAATGACTGTACCGTTATCCTCAAAAAATGCCGCTATTTTGACTGTTTCACCTGCATTGTAGGTCTGCTTGGCGAGCGGGCCTAGCTTCAGCTGCAGGTCATAGTTGAAGACAAGATTAATATCGATTTTATCCTTTGGAACCCCTTTGACATTCAGCGTCCAATCGCCTTGGACCGGTTTCATCAATTTGACCATCGAGTACGTCTTCGATTTGGACAGCAGTACCTGGTCTGAAGGAATCGCCAGTTCTTTGCCGGAAGGATCGAGGAGCTTCACCTCAACCGGCTGGCTGGAAATCAGTGAAATATTGGCTTCGAGTACATTATCATTAGGGACATTTAGTTTGATATCCTGGTATTGACCGTTTCCAACAACTTGGTTTACAGGCACTATTTTTAACTTTAAATGGTTGGCAAAAATTTCACTGAGAATCGCCGGCAGCTTATCAGCAGAGCTTGCTTCAAAGAATTTTCCGTGGGTGCTCTTGGCAACATTCGTCAGAACTTCTTTGTTCAGCTTGCCATCAGCGTTCAAGCCAATCGTATAAATCGGATAGCCTTTGGCTTGTGCGTCGGCAACGGCTTTGGCGAGATCCTCGTCAGCTTGTTTGCCGGATTTGGCTTTCTTTGGATCGAGCTCATTGTTTCCATCTGCAAGCAGCACAATTAACGGGAAGTAACCTTGTTCATGGCTTGAATCGAGCACCTTGACGGCTTCCTTAACTCCGGTTGATAAATCGGTATAGGAGTACTTCTCTACTGAGTCGATGAATTCTTTCAAATCCTGTTTATCCTGTTCGGACTGAATTTTAACAAGTGCCTTTTCACGCATCACTTCATCGGCGTAAGCGATGGCACCAATTTTATCTCCTTTTAAGGAGGCCATATCAATAAACATCTTCATAGCTTCATTACTGATATTGTTTGGATCGCTACTTTTCATTGAGTTACTGACATCGACGACCAGCATTCCTTCAATTCGGGATGTGGAATTTAACGGACTTGCAGCGCGTACAATATAAGAGCTACTATTTAAGAATAAGAAAGTAATCAAGATAAAACTACTAATCCATTTTTTAAACATCTGTGTGCAACCCCCACTGTCGATTTCCAATTCGAGTAATACCTACATTTTTTTTGCATTATAATTCCATTTTACCATTGCTGTAATAATATTCCCAAACAATTATAATCTGGAAATATCAAAATATTACTACTATAATATCTTTAATGGTAAATCTATAAAATAATTTGGCTATTATTTGAACCGAAAAAGGGGAAGTAGAATGTATAGCATTGTATTTACTAGTACACTAGTTTTGATTCTAATCTGGAAAATCTATAAATTATTTAAAAATAAACGCAGCAGTGGCCACTTCGAAGATATTGATGATGAATTAGTCATCATGCTAAATGAAGGTGATTCCATTGGCTAAACAAGCTGTCCGGTTTTCCAAGAAAAAGCGAACGCAATTCCGCTTCCAAAAGCTGAAGATGTGCAAAAAATGTAATCGCTATTCCGTCCTTAAGGATGAGAATTGTCCGAAATGCGCTTCAGGCTTTGTTGGAATCGAAAGTCTTGTGAAATCTATTTTTAAAAATCGATTATTAACGGAAGCAATCTGGATTTTAATTATTGTCTTTATTGGTATCGTTGCCGCTCCTACAGTTAAAGCACTGTATTACTCCTTAATCGCTGGAGTCATTTTTGTTATCAGTTATGTGCTACTGACATCGATCTTCATGAAAAGTGAATATTTCATTCAGCTAAAAAAACTACTTAGAGTGGATTTTAAAAAAATTCAAGCAGGCATCCAGTTCGACAGCGACCTTGCCAAAGAGGATGTCAAACTGGACCGGCTCGTACCCGCCTATGAAAAGCTGCGTGAGATTAGCGACTTTATTGATAATGATCAGGTGAAAATCCGCCGCGTCATGGTCTTAAATGAAATTGCCCTGAGGAGTGACATGGAGCTTGAGTTGGAAGAGCTTATACCCTCATCCTATGATAAGGATTTTGTGAAATATGCGCTCGAAGTGTTAAAAATTAACCGAACCTTGATCACGAAAAAGTGTATTGCTTACTTTATCCATTATCGTGATGCTGTTGTTATTGATTTCGGGATGGATTCGCTCATTTCTGTCGCCGGTACGGCACTGAGAATGAAGCTGTATATCCTTGAATTTTCTGGGTTTATCGAAGAATTCCTTGACTACTTTCCAAAGGAGCGGTTCTTGAGGCTATGCAATATTGTCTATGCTAATCCAGATGTCGAGTGGGGGAGTCTTGAGGAAAAGACAAAACGGTTGGTGGCGATGAAGTACCATTACGATCCTGATTTCAAGCGGTTTGTTTCGTAGAAAGGACATAAATCCATGTTGAAGCTGACTGTTTATAAAAAAGTAAGTATGTCGCGAAATTTTTTCTTGCTACTTCTGATTTTTCTACTCGTGCTTGTTGGTGGCAAAATCATGTTGGCTCATGAAAAACTCGCCACCTATAAAGAAGCGATGAAATTATTTCAGTCCGGGGAATTAGTCGCCGCAGAAAGGAAATTCCGAGATGCCAAACTGAATTTTTCAGTTACGGACCACAATAAAGACATCAATCTAAAGCTCTCAATTCTGTCACCAATCCGTGAAGTCATGGAAGATTTAGATGAAAAAGCTACCGATTATTATGAGAAAAAAGACCTCGACAAACTCGTTGATATGTACGAGCGTTGGCAGCAAAGCCGGAAAAAATGGGTGTCAGGCACCAGCATTCAAAAGCGTATGTATGAAGAGATGGTCATGTTGACGAAGCTTGACCAAGATATGGAATCGTATTTTTCAACGATTAAGAAAACAAATCTAGCGAAATTGCAAAATAATACGGCAAATAGCAGTTCGGATGAAGAAGAGATTTTTACTACAATGAAAAAGATTCCTAGCGAATATTACGGCAGTGACCCTGCTACTAGAACAAAAGAAATTCAATCTAGTTTCCAAACGTATTACGCTGGAAAAATCAATGCAATGACAGCGGCCAATGCTCCAGTTGTCGATCTAGTGGCCGAGGGCCTTCGCCAATTCGGTATGCTAGAAAAGTTTTCAATTGCTACTAGCGGGCTCAAGGAAACCCTTGATTCGCATTTGCTCAAGGTCCTAACCTCGGCATTGGGCAAAAATGATTTTGCCACCTTTGCTGAGCAGGCAAACAGTATCAAAAAACTGTCGGCGAATCTGGCCTCTGCTAAGGTATTTCCATTTATCGAAAAATCGAAGAATGATTTACTCGCTAAAGCGAAGAATCTCACCGCTGGCAATAAATTTGCCGATGCCATCAGCATCTATGAAGCACTTAAACCATTAGAAAATACTGACCAATTTATCGCCAATGCTAATCTGGCCTGGGATAAATATGAACCGATTCGTGTGCTGCAGCGATTATATCCTGGAAAAGAATTCGCTAACGTTGTGAACGCTAAGAACAAATGGGGAGCAGACAGTGTGGTTGCGGCCGTCTCCAAGGATGGTGGAATTTTCTTTGGCAAGCTTAAGGGTGAAGAGGCGATGGCGGTAACGGAGGGGAGCTTACAGGGGTTACAGGCCATTAAAAAGCTAGATTTCCAAAGCAATTTGAGCAAATCCGACAATCCCGTTATCTATATGGAGGCGAAATCATCGGAACGGAAGCATCATTATCTGGCTTATGAAGTTCGCTCTGGGTCAATGGTGAAAAACTTGGATGTCGAGGCAGATAATCTAACCATTGAAGCAAAGAATGTTTTATTAGTCGATAATCCGACCGGATCCGGTGCGGGTCAACCAGCCTACTATGAGTTGGACAATGACGGAAAATATCAATTTACAAACATAAAAGTAGATTATGTCGATATCGAAATTGGCGATATTACGAAATACATGGGGAAAAAGGTCCGTTTCACAGCCTATGCGGCTTCGAAAGTTAATGGTGAGGCCTTGGTGACGTTATCAGAATCCTATAACTATAGTAGCGGACAATGGGAGAAAACGTATTTATTGTTAAAGGGACAGACTAATTTTACCATTTATACGAATTATAAAGTTATCGGAACGTTCAATAGTTACACGAACATAACCACTGACACCGGTGAACAGCTACGTGTACCGGTCTTCCAGGTTGAAAAAGTTGAATAAAAGGAAAAGACCAGTCCGTGTGACTGGCCTTTTTCAATCATTTTTCATTGCTTGACAGCGGGATAAATTGATTAAAAACCCCAATTGTCGTGACTTTTCCCATTCCTACATCCGAAAAGTCCGTTTTGTAAATGGAGAAAAGAAAGTAATCTTTTTTTGTTGTTCCTGCATCAAAGATAGATTTCCCGGCAAGTGAAAGAATGCCTTTTTGTAAAAGATTTGATGATTGATCCATCGTCTTGTGATTAATCCATTCGATATATTCCGAGCGGTCAGGATTTGTTGCTGATAAAACAAAGAGCACCACTATCAAAAGTATTAATGCAAGAAGACGCTTCATTTATCCGATCCCCTATTCTTACAGCTTCTAACTGTAAATTTTTATATAATAAAGTATAAATTGTAAGTTAAATTTTGTAAATAATAACGTAATCCTATGAAAATAGTCCGAAAGTTGTCTATTTAGTATGTTAAATAAAATAGGGAGGGAACGATGATTCATTATTTAAGATCTTTTGTTTTTTTTTCAGCATTAATCGTTGCATTCTTAAAGGAAGTAGGAATTGAAAGAAAATTTTGATGATAGAATGCTATCGATATGTTAAATTATTACTATTACATTCTTATAAAAAAGGAGACAAAACCGTGACAAGAAAATGGAAGTGGACACTTTGCTGTTTCCTTTTCCTGCTGTTATTAAACGGATTCGGGATACTAGCGGTAAATCTTTTAGGTAAGTAGACGAAACTTAAAGGCAGGGAATGACGAGATGACAACAAATTTAACCAAACCGATGTCAAAAAAGCTGCTTTTTGCCATCATCCTAGTGACCGTTGGGGCGGAGCTTCTTCTCTATTTGGCACGATATAGCACCATGGCTAGCACCTTATATGATGCCCTTATGGTGTCATCCTTTTTTATCGGCTGGAGGCTTTACCGGCGGCTCGGCAGTCCGCAGGACAAACCGAAAACAAAACGGCAGCTATCGCTTCAATTCACAGGTGCCTTTCTGATCTTTGTCCTCGGAAGTACAGTGATCAATATTTATTCAACCTACGTGTTTCAGGACTTTAGTGATGATTATGATCAATACGTTCAGGACTATGCTGATATTCAGGCGTATGATGCCGGAAATGAAGGTCCTTCAGCCGAACCGATTGGGACCTTTTTTGAAAAAGTAGATTTAGTTGGCTACGATTTATTTGCCGACACACTTGCTGGTTTAGAAGAGGTTTGGCGGCTGGCCTATATCGTTCTATTCCTGGTAATTTTTAAAAAGATTTTCCGACGCCGATGGGAGAGCGGTCGAACAGACATCTTCCTGATGGCGGCACTGTTTCTCACTTCCATTCTGTTCGGCATCGATCATACGTTAGACGCGGAACAACCATGGTCCATCAAAATTGGCTCCATCGTCAGTTTTGCCAACATGGGGCTATTATTTGGAGTCATTTTATTATGGACACGAAATCTATGGGTGACAGTGCTTGTTCACGCACTCTATGATATAACAGCCACATTGTCATGGTATTATGTCGAATACGCAGTAGAACTATTTGCCTTAGCCATATTAGTTGTCCATTTGATCCTGTTTACGCTCGAAAAAATGCACCAAAGACGGTTAAAACGACAGATGGAAAAAGTGGAGCTTATTCAGGCTGCAGAGTAAATTAAAATAGGATGTTAAAGAGGTTACCGTTCGATTACGGCAGCCTCTTTTTTAGGTTGTTTTTTTTGCATCGAGTTTAATTTTTAGAAACACAAATAAAAGGCAAAACAAAGGCGGTATTTCCCGAGAAATGACGTTTATTGTCGACTGCTTCAGGCTCCATGTAAATCCGATTAGTAAATACGTCAATAATGGTTAAATAGCGCCGACAACTCCATTAATGTGTATTAACAAGAAAAACTGGATTATTATTTTTTTACAATAAGACTATTATTCTTTAATAATAAAATGTGTCTTTGGAAATAGGTAGATTGGATTATATTTTTCAAATTATACAAGAAAAGTGTTCATTTTTACGTCAATAAAAGGGAAATTTCTCCTGAAAAGGCTAGCAAAAAGGAGAGCTTAAATGTCACAAAGTTACAATAAATATTAAAAACTAGATTATTGTGAAAAAATACCTACTGAACTGCCAATTATTATGATATGGTAAGGCGAGTTTCTTAAGAATTATCCCAATTTTGTCGAATATTGCGGAAATATTTCTTTCGTTTTCCGAATATTCTATTGACCTTTCGTTTGGAAAAAGAATATTATTATATTTGTATATTCCGACTATTCCAACTAAGAAGGTAAGAGGATTATCAAAAAAGAAAAATAGCAGGATATTATTACTATATTAATAGGGGGGAAACGATTTAATGAGCAAAAAGAACCGTAATAAGAAGCGCAAAATTTTTACATATGCATTAGCATCAGCTATTGTGCTTGGAAACTTCAGTTTTGTCACTCCGACTTCTGCTGCCTATAAGCCCGGGGATATAGAGTCGAAGATTCAACTGTTAAAGCAACAGCAAACAAGGGAGTCTTTTAAAGCTAAAACAAAAACTGCATCTACAAGTGCAAGAGCAGATCTTAAAGCGACAGATAAGGTTCGTGTCATTGTTGAAGTGGACGGGGAAACGCCTGTTGAATATGCAACAAATCAGGGGAAACTATACAAAGAATTATCAGAAGATAAAAAATCTTCACTCTCCATCAAGACAGAAGGTCAGCAAAAGTCTGTTAAAGATAAAATTGCAGCTAAGGGCGTAAGTATTAAATATAAACAGAAATATTCAACAGCATTCAACGGTTTCAGTGGTGAGGTTGCCTATGGTGATCTTGACAAAATTGAATCCGTTGCAGGAGTAAAAGCTGTTTATTTAGCAAACGAATATAATCGTCCTAAAGTAGAACCAAATATGAAAACGAGCCATCAGTTCGTTCAGTCGCGTGATACTTGGACAAAAGCTGGTTTTAAAGGCGAAGGTATGGTGGTAGCAGTTATCGATACGGGTGTAGACCCATCCCACCGTGACTTTAAATTAACCGACGATACAAAAGAAGGTTTAACAAAAAAGGAAGTTGCGCAAGCAGTTGCTGACAAGGGCCTAAAAGGAAAATTCTATACAGAAAAAGTTCCGTTTGGTTATAACTATTATGATCAAAACGACATCATTCTTGACTTAGGGCCTGGCGCTAGCATGCATGGTATGCACGTAGCTGGCACAGTTGCAGCAAACGGGGACGAAGCGAATGGCGGCATTAAAGGGGTCGCACCTGAAGCACAAGTTCTTGCGATGAAAGTATTTAGTAATGACCCAATCTACCCATCGACATGGTCTGATGTTTATCTTGCGGCAATCGATGATTCTATTAAGCTAGGTGCAGACGTTCTAAACATGAGTCTTGGTGATGTAGCTGCTTTCTACCAGAAGGATAACGCAGAAGACCTTGCCATTCAAAGAGCCACTGCTAACGGAATCGTTTGTGCGATGTCCGCAGGGAACTCTAACCATATTGGTGATGGCTGGCATGAACAACTATATGCCCAAAACCCTGATATCGGAGTAGTTGGCGCTCCTAGTTTAAATCCAGACGGTATTTCCGTAGCTGCTTCTGGTAATGAAGCTTACTTGTATCAGCATACGATTCAGTTAGAGGGCAACACATCCTTCACGGCAGTAGGTAAAGGAATCGACGATTGGACCGAGCTTGCAGCTGCTAATGCTGGTAAACTTCAACTAGTCAGCCTTGGAAATAAACTCGGTGCTCCAGAAGACTATAATGGCCTTGATGTAAAAGGAAAAATCGTTGTGGTACCACGTGGAACTTTAGCCTTCGCTGATAAAACGAAAAATGCTGCTGCGGCTGGAGCAGCAGGTATTATCGTTTGGAATGCTACAAATGGATTCCCTTTTGACAACCAAGGTGGTTGGGATGTTCCATTCATGTTAATTTCAAAAGCTGAAGGCCAAACCCTTAATGAGGCGATTGCTGCAGGACAAACAACAATTAATGTGTCTCAATTGAAAAAATCTGAAAGTCCTGAAATGGGCCGGATGACAAGCTTTACTTCTTGGGGAACAACACCAAGCCTGGAGTTGAAGCCTGAAATTACTGCTCCTGGTGGAAATATTTATTCCACATTTAATAACAATAAATACGGAGTAATGAGCGGTACTTCGATGGCATCACCACATGTTGCCGGCGGATCAGCCCTCGTACAGCAATACTTGCAATCAGATGCTCGTTTCAAAAATCTTTCTGTAGCTGATCGGTCTCATCTTGCAAAAGTATTATTGATGAATACGGCAAAAGTGATTGATGACTTAAATGGTCAGCCGTTTTCCCCTCGTCGCCAAGGTGCTGGAATGATGCAAACCTATGCAGCTGTGACAACACCTGCATACTTTGTAAACAAAGCAACAGGCGATGCGAAGGTAGAATTAAAGAACTTCCAAACGAAGCAATTTGAAATGACCTTTACAGTGAAGAATATTTCAGACAAGTCTGTAGCATACAATGTAAATACTGATGTACTAACAGATACAATCCAAAATTATGGCAAAGATAACCCTGAATATAACGCTCTAATTGCCGGAAACCTTGAAGGTGCAAAAGTTGATGCTCCTAAAACGGTAACAGTACCAGCAGGGAAATCTGAGGACTTTACCGTAAAAGTCGATTTCTCCAACGCAAAAATTCCTGGTCTGGATGCAGATGAAAATAAGACTCTATTAGACTTAAGAAAGAACATTTTCGTTGAAGGCTCTGTTACATTAGAAGCGGTGGATAAAAATAACCCTAACTTAACTGCTCCATATGTAGGCTTCTACGGAAATTGGGATGAACCGCAAATTATCGATGGCTTTTCAACCCTTGGAGAGGTTCGTTACTTTGATCTTGGGGTAGACGCAGTAACAAAGGCAGATAATGAATTATTTGATTTCTTACCGGTCCCTGAAAAGAACTTCTTTGCTCTTTCGCCAAATGGGGATGATTACAATGATAACTTTAATCCGATGCCTTCATTCTTAAGAAATGCTCTAGAAGTTCAATTTAATATTTTGGATAAAGACGGAAATCAACTTCGTAGAGTAAAAGCAGAGTCAAATGTTTACAAAAATGCCTTTGATGGTGGAAGTGCTGACCCATACTCCCTAAAAGGAGACCGTACATGGGACGGAAAAATAAAGGGCCAAGTCGTTAAAGATGGTTTGTATTACTACGAAATCAAATCCGTCATCGACTATGCTGGTGCTAAGTGGCAATCCAAGAAAATGCCTGTCTATGTTGACACTACTGCACCTAAGGTTACCTCCACCTATGATCCAGACAAATCAGTTGTATCTTGGGAAACAATTGAAAATGGAACTGGTACGGAAGAATATTGGATTTTTGTAAATGGAGAACGTGTCGCTACTGTTGATGGAAAAACTACTTCTTATGCGCTTGAAGGAGTACCAGAAAAAGCAGTCATCCAAGTGGTAGCTTGGGACTACGCTGGAAACTACGGCTATGATACTTCTGCAATTGGTGATGTTGATCTTCCACTAATCATTATTAGTGATGGTACAAAAGATGAGAAAGGGAATTATGTTCCAAATTCACCAGAGCCATGGGGAGCTTATTCTTCATTTGAAGTTCCTGTTAAAGGATTTGTAACGGATGATACTGGTTTAAAATCATTAAAGGTAAATGGAAAAGAAATTGAGTTGAAGCAAGACGAAGCTGGTCGTTACAACTTCTCAACAACGGTTAAATTTGTTAAAGATGGACTATTTGATGTAATAGTAGAAGCTGTTGACCACTCTAACAAAGTAATCTCGATTGCTCGCAAGGTCTATATTGACACAACGAAATCAGTAATTAATGTAAATCCACCAGCAAGAGTGGACAAGAATGTTGATAAAGTTACTTTGAATGTAAATCTTCAAGATAACTTCAACTACTTAAAGTTCTATATTGATGATAATAACGAGTTCGAAGTGCCACTGCTAAGCCCTGTGGATGTATTAAAACCATTAAACAAGGATTATCAAGTAACTCTTCCGCTTAAAGAAGGCGAAAATAAATTTACTTTGAAAGCTACTGACCTTGGCGGTAACGAAACCGTTAAAGAAATTGTTATCAACCGTAAGGATGCTGATCCAAAACCAGATCCAAAACCAGATCCAAAACCAGATCCAAAACCAGATCCAAAGCCAGAAGTGAAAAACGGCTGGAGCCTTGAAAATGGTTCATGGTACTATTATTCAAAAGATGTAAAAACAACCGGTTGGGTACAGGATAAGGGCAAATGGTACTTCCTTGCTAAAGACGGCAAAATGCAAACCGGCTGGGTGAAAGACGGTAACAAATGGTATTACCTAACTAAATCAGGTGCAATGGCGACTGGTTGGGTAAAAGACGGCAAGACTTGGTATTACTTAAATAAATCAGGCGCAATGGCAACTGGTTGGTTATTTGATGGAGGCAAGTGGTATTACCTCAATGCCAATGGTGCAATGGCCACAGGCTGGAAGCAAGTCAATGGCAAATGGTATTACCTCTATAGTTCAGGCGTAATGGCTGCTAACACAACGGTAAACGGCTATAAGCTTGGCAAGGATGGAGCTTGGATAAAATAAATATCGTGTCATATGGAGGCGAACAGATAGTATACTGTTCGCCTTTTTCCTTACTTGTTTAAGAGATAAAAATGGAAAAAAATGATCGATTCCTGTTCTTTTTGTGCAAGGTTTGAATGAGAATGTTGAAAATTGCAAAAATTCCAACCGTAACTATCTGAATATTCTATTGACTTTCGCTAGGTAAAAAGGCTACTATAATATTTGTATGATTCTGATTTTTCTAATAAAAAGGGAGGAAATTAGACAAAAATAGAACATAAAGGTATGACTATTATTCTATTCATTTCCAAAGGGGGGCACTCGTAAGTGGGTAAAAAGAAAGATAATAAAAATCGAAAATTTGCTACATATGCTTTAGCATCAGCTCTTGTATTTTCCAATCTAGGTTTTGTTTCATCAGCTTCAGCTGCAACGTATAAACCTGGTGATTTGGAATCGAAAATTAAACAGATTAAGCAATTAGAAACTAGGGATGCTCTTACAGTCACAGACTCAAAAACAATTAAAACAAAGGCAGATCTTAAAGCAACTGACAAGGTTCGCGTAATTGTTGAGGTAGATGGACAAACACCCCTTGAGTACGCCACAAAACAAGGTCAATTATACAAAGATTTATCAGCAGACAAAAAATCCGCGCTCACTTCTAAAGTAGAAAGCCAACAAAAATCCGTCAAAGACAAAATTAAGGCGAAGGGTGTCAGCATTAAATATAAAATGCAGTTTGCAACGGCTTTTAATGGCTTCAGTGGTGAGGTTGCCTATGGTGACCTGGCAAAAATTGAATCTGTTGCCGGTGTGAAAAATGTCTACTTAGCTAATGAGTATTTGCGTCCTGAAGCTTTGCCGGAAATGAAGACAAGCCATAACTTTATCCAATCCCGTGATACATGGGCTGACACTGGATTTAGAGGCGAGGGAATGGTTGTATCTATCATTGATACAGGTATCGACCATACCCACCGTGATTTTAAATTAACAGACAAGTCTAAGGAAGATTTGACTACCGATAAAGTTAGCAAAATTGTAAAAGATAATAGCCTAAAAGGGAGATTCTATACTGATAAAGTTCCATATGGCTACAACTATTATGACTTAAATGATACCATTATTGACCTAACTTCAAGTATGCATGGGATGCACGTTGCTGGAACAGTAACGGCCAATGGCGACGAAACAAATGGTGGCATAAAAGGGGTTGCACCTGAATCACAAGTTCTGGCGATGAAGGTATTTAGTAATGACCCGAACTACCGTTCTACGTGGTCTGACGTTTATCTTGTCGCCATCGATGACTCGATTAAACTTGGCGCCGACGTGTTAAATATGAGCCTTGGTGATGTTGCCTCTTTTTATAATGAAAATGCGGCTGAGGATCTGGCTATTCAACGAGCTGTGGAAAACGGTATCGTTTGTGCGGTGGCTGCAGGAAACTCAGGTCATATCGGATATGGATTGACGAACGGTACCCCATTAGCACAAAACCCTGATATTGGAACTGTTGGGGCACCTTCGGTAAATCCTGAAGCTCTCTCTGTTGCTGCTTCTATCAATGGAACTTTTTTGTATAAGCATGCTCTTTCTCTTGAAGGATTTGACTCGTTTAAGAGTGATGGTTTTGGAGCTGATGATTGGACGAAGCTAGCTGCAGATAAGGGTGGCAAGTTAGAGCTTGTAAGTCTGGGCGGAAAGCTTGGTTATCCAGAGGACTTTCAAGGTGTAGATGTAAAAGGTAAAGTTGTCGTTGTCCCACGTGGAACAGTACAATTTGCAGATAAAGCGAAAAATGCCTTTAAAGCAGGGGCAGCAGGAATCATCGTCTACAATAATGGGACTCCTTTCCAGAATAGTCAGGGCGGTTTTGAAATTCCGTTCATGATGATCGAAACAGCGGATGGTGCAGCACTTGAAGCAGCGATTGCAGCAGGTAATAAAACTCTTAATGTTCAATCAGCGAAAGTAGAATCTCCTACCCTAGGTAAAATGACTACTTTCTCGTCATGGGGAACAACGCCGAGCCTTGAGTTGAAACCAGAGATTACAGCTCCAGGGCAAGGTATTTATTCTACTTTGAACGATGATAAATACGGTTCAAAGAACGGTACTTCGATGGCAACGCCACATGTTGCTGGCGGTGCAGCCTTAGTTCAGCAATACCTGCAAGGGGATAAGCGTTTTAGCCAGCTTTCTGTTGCTGACCGTACAAAACTAGCAAAAATCTTGTTAATGAACACTGCAAAAGTAATCAATGATGCAGATGGTCATCCGTACTCACCTCGCCGTGAAGGTGCTGGGATGATGCAAACCCATTCAGCGGTAACAACGCCAGTATACGTTGTAAACAAAGTAACGGGTGAAGCAAAAGTAGAATTGAAAGATTTCCAAAAGAAACAATTTGAAATGACTTTCACAGCAAAAAATGTTTCAGACAAAGATGTAAAATATAAGGTAAACACAACCGTCCTGACAGATGCTTTTAAACAACAAGCCAAAGAAGGAGCATCAGATCTAAACGCTCTTGCTACAGGTGATTTGGAAGGCGCGAAAGTGGAAGCACCGGAAACGGTTACTGTTCCAGCAGGAAAATCGGTCGATTTTACAGTGAAAGTAGATTTCACAGGTACTAAAATTCCTGGTTTTGATAAAGATGGAAAGAAAATCTCTCAAGACCTTAAGGAAGACATTTTCGTTGAAGGTTCCGTTAATTTAGTAGGCCCTGATGAAAAAACACCAAATTTAACGATTCCATATGTTGGATTCTATGGTAAGTGGGATCGCCCGCAAATTATAGATGGTTTTAGAGACCTTGGCGAAACTGCTTATTATGATTTAACGGCGATAAAGAAATATGGGAAAGATGCCCACAATATGCTCACTAATAATGATAAAGATTTCCTTGCTCCTGTTCCAGGTAAGACTTTCTATCCGCTATCACCGAACGGAGATGGAGCGCTTGATAATATAAATGTACTTCCATCCTTCCTACGTGGTGCCGAAGAAGCTCAATTTAATATCTTGGACAAGGATGGCAACTTCCTTCGCCGCATGAAAGCAGAAGCACAAGTGATTAAAAGTGCCTACGATGGCGGCAATGGTGAAGCTGCGAGTCAAAAGGCAGACCGAGTATGGGACGGAAAAGTAAAAGGTCAAGTGGTTAAAGATGGTTTGTATTATTACGAAATCAAGGCGGTTATTGGTTATAAGGGTGCTCAGTGGCAATCTAAGAAGATTCCGGTTTATGTTGACACGACAGCTCCTAAAGTGACAGCAACCTATGATCCTATTAAATCTATTGTATCTTGGAGTGCAGTAGAAGAAGGAACAGGCGTTAAACAGTATAGTATTTTCGTAGATGGAGTGCTTACTGCTTCTGTCGATGGCAATACAACATCTTATCAGATTGAAAACGCACCTAAAAAGGCTATTGTTGAAGTCGTTGCTCGGGATTATGCTTCTAACTTTGGAGCTGACACTGCAGCAATCGGTGATGTAACGATGCCAAAAATTTATCTAGATAATTTTGGTCCTGAGGCGTATGCAGGATATAACACTTATGTTATACCTGTTAAAGGATTTGTAACAGAGGATCTAGGCTTAAAATCGCTGAAAGTTAATGGGAAAGTAGTAGCTACTACGAAGGATGAAAAAGGGAATTATGCATTTGAAACGACTACTACTTTTGATCATGATGGTCTTGCTGATGTAATCATCGAAGCAACTGACCATTCAAACCAAACATTCTCCATTTCACGCAAAGTCTTTTTAGATAAAACAAAGCCAGTTATCAATGTTACGGCACCAGACAGAGTGGATAAGAATGTGGACAAAGTAACGTTTAAAGTTAACCTTCAAGATAATTTCAGCTATCTAAAATTCTATATTGGTGAAAATCAAGAGTTTGAAACACCTTTTATCAGTCCAAATGATTACTTGGCTCCATATAACAAGGATCGTCAAGTATCTGTTTCATTAGCAGAAGGCGAAAATAAAGTGGTTCTAAGAGCTGTTGACTTTGCTGGAAATGAAACGATTAAAGAAGTTGTCATTAACCGTAAGGATGCAGATCCAAAACCAGATCCAAAACCAGATCCAAAACCGGATCCAAAACCAGAAGTGAAAAACGGCTGGAGCTTCGAAAATGGTTCATGGTATTACTATGCGAAGGACCTAAAAACTACCGGTTGGGTACAGGATAAGGGCAAATGGTACTTCCTTGCTAAAGACGGTAAAATGCAAACCGGCTGGGTGAAAGACGGTAACAAATGGTATTTCCTAACTAAATCAGGTGCAATGGCCACTGGTTGGGTGAAAGACGGAAATACTTGGTATTACTTGAATAAATCAGGCGCAATGGCGACTGGTTGGTTATTTGATGGAGGCAAGTGGTATTACCTTAATGCCAATGGTGCAATGGCCACAGGCTGGAAGCAAGTCAATGGCAAATGGTATTACCTCTATAGTTCAGGCGTAATGGCTGCTAACACAACGGTAAACGGCTATAAGCTTGGTAAGGACGGAGCTTGGATTAAATAAGTTGAAGTTCTACTATATTAAGGCGAACAGATTCTCATCTGTTCGTCTTTTTGTATGGAAAAGGGGCGGAGCGCCGCAAAAATGAATCACTTTAACCAGTTAAAGTGAAATACCCATTTCACTAGACGAAAGATGTGAAGTCTAGCTCTGCTCTCACCGCCTTTATTAGGTGACTACGGCTTGTTCTCTAAATTTATTTCCATGGTTGGGTTGGGAGTTGAGGCTCATGATAGTTTTTTATTGTGAATTTTCGTGTAAAAATGACAATAGTACTAAAAACGACAAATTTTTCAATTTTTGGTTGAAAAATTGTGTCAAAATGAGAGAATAAGAGAGTACATATAAATTTTAGGAACAGGAGGATCGATTTATTTACGGTAAAATTAAGGTTTTGCCATAGAATGTGTGTGGCTAAATAACTAACGAGAGCGCTTTTCTTCAACGGGAAATTCACTTTATTTCCCATATCTCGAAATCTGGTAATTTAGTATAATCATAGTAGAATTTGCATTGCTGTTCTCATTTAATGCTTATTTTCCACATAATCCATTCAGAAACCGGCATTCCTAATGTTTTTCCTCGGCTTTAAGCATTTTTTTCATAATAAAAATAATAGTTTCATAGAGAGATTATGATCCAGGGGGGAGAAATATTGAAGAAAAAACGTGTCACTGCTTTAGTTTTGGCAACGATGTTGTTCTCTTCGACAGCATCTGGCGTTACTGCGGCTGGAACCAATACGTGGAAGTATCAGAATAACAGTTGGTACTACTTAACTTCAACAGGAAAGAAAGTTACCGGTTGGGTACTTGATAAAAATAACTGGTATTTTCTAGGAAGTAACGGTGTGATGAAAACCGGCTGGGTACTTGATAAAAATAACTGGTATTTCCTAGGGAGTAACGGTATGATGAAAACCGGCTGGCTTTCAGACAAAAATCGCTGGTACTTCCTAGATAAAAAAAGTGGTGCAATGAAAACCGGCTGGCTGAAAGAAAATAACATTTGGTATTTCCTTGATCCAAGTGGCGTGATGAAAACAGGTTGGCTGAAGGACAAAAACAACTGGTATTTTCTTATGCCAAGTGGTGCAATGAAAACAGGCTGGTTATTCAACGCAAACAGCTGGTATCTCCTTGATCCAAGTGGAGCGATGAAGACCGGCTGGGTGCAAGATAAAAACTTAACGTATTTCCTAAACCCAAGCGGTGCAATGGTCACAGGACAAAAATACATTGATGGAAAGCCGTACGTTTTTGCCGCTTCAGGAGCTTTGAACTCGGCTCCTATTATAGGCTGGTTCCGCGATGGCTCCATTGCCATGTATTTTGATCAAGATGGTAGCAACCATAAAGGCTGGTTAGTGGAAGGAACTAATAAGTTTTATTTTTCAGAGGATGGCTTTATAAAAACCGGCTGGTTAACGGAAAATGGTAATAATTATTACTTTGGTTCAGATGGGAAAATGCAGACTGGTTTGCAGTCTGTTGATGGTCAAATATACTTTTTCGGATCCGATGGTGTGATGCAAAAGGACAGTGGCTGGAAGCAGATTGAAGCCAAGTGGTACTATTTTGGAAGCGACGGTGCTGCCTATAAGGGTTGGCTGACCGATAAAGGCTCAACGTACTATTTGAGTAATAATGGAGATATGGTCATTGGCTGGTTAAAGCTAGATAGTAAACGGTACTATTTTGATGGGTATGGAAAAATGGTGACTGGCGAACAGATTATCGACGGCAAGCTTTATAATTTTTTCGAAAATGGAGTTTTAAATACCGGGCCAGTAATCACAACAACGAATTATAACCTTACCTTCCAGCAAATGCTTGATATCGAAATGAAACAAAGTCCGCAGACGGATAAGTATAAAAATAATAAAGCATTCGTGAGCTCAGATTTTATTTTACGAGATGCAAATGATCCTACAAAAGGCGTCGTGACCGCGGCTACTCTAAATGTTCGCGAGGAAACGAACGCTGACTCCTTTCTTTATGGAACATTGAAGCAAAATGCACAGGTACAAATTGTTTCTGCTGTGGGAACTTGGTATGAAATTAAATATGGCACTTGGCGAAATGCAAAAGCCGAAGATGTTTCCTATTATTTAAATCCGAACAACTTCAGCCCAACAAGTGCAGAGTACTTCCAATTTCTATTATTAAACAAAAGCGCTGGAACAGTTGCTGATGATTTAAATAAAAATATTCTCGCTGGAAAAGGGACCTTGGATAAAATGGGAGACGCGTTCATTCAAGCAGGTAAGCAAAATAATGTGAATGAAGTTTATCTTATTTCCCACGCTTTACTTGAAACCGGAAATGGTAAATCTAATCTTGCGTCAGGTAAAATTATTGTCAGTATGGTTGATGGAAAACCTGTAGAACCAAAACCTGTTTATAATATGTATGGTATTGGTGCGATTGATAGCTGTCCTGAAACTTGCGGAGCCGAAACCGCGTATAAGAAGGGCTGGTTTACACCGGAACAAGCCATCATCGGTGGTGCAGAATTCATTGGAGCTGGCTATATTAACGCTTCGACACCGCAGAACACCCTTTATAAAATGAGATGGAATCCAATTACACCATACCATCAATATGCAACCGATATCGGCTGGGCGGTCAAGCAGGTAAATAATATTAAAAAAATCTACGATTCGTTAAGCTCGTATACTTTGTATTATGATATTTCTGTTTATAAATAAGATTTGAAGAGGGCTGTGCATTCTGATGCACGGTCTTTTTTTGCGAAAATAGGGTTATTCCTGATTGTGGTAAATACTAATCGCAATTGAATACTTTTTTGTTTACAGATTTTCTAGGCTACGTTACAATTAAAACACATTCAAATTTTGAACACATCGAAGGAGGCCCCCTTATGGAGCAACACTTATTTCAATTATTAGAGGCCATTAATAAAAATGCTAACTTGAATCAAAAGAAAATGGCAGAGATTTGCGGTATCTCAATTGGCAAGGTTAATTACCTTATCCATGATTTAACGTTTGGAGACTATATATTTAGTGAAAAAAAGGGACGAAATATTAGCTATTTTTTAACACAAAAGGGAATCGATTTCCTGCAAAGTGGCATTGAGGCATACCATCATAAAAAGGTTAATATTCATCAGGAATCGTTGTCAGAAATTAAACAGGCTGTGATTTTAGCTGCAGGCATAAGAACAGATTTTAACAAACCAGCAGGTTTAATGACTTTTGATGGAGTCACATTGTTAAAAAGAAATCTTGATATTTTGCAGGAAAATGGTATCAACGATATTGTTATCGTCACTGGCTACAAACCTGAAGCGTTCGAGGAATATCCTGAATTAAATCATCTAACATTTGTTGAAAATAAGAAATATAAATGGACCGGTTCGATGGCCTCTTTAGCGGCGGCACAACCCTATATCACCAATGACTTTTTGTTGATTGAAGATGATATTCTAATTGAAGAGCGGGCAATAAGGGAAATCCTCTCGCATCCGCAGCGCGACTGTATTCTCATCAGCAATGAGAGCGGTTCAGGGGACGAGGCATTTGTGGAAATCAAAAATGGCTATCTTCATAAAATTTCCAAGGACATCCACCAATTCAATTATGTCGATGGCGAAATGATCGGAATCAGCAAGGTTTCCTATGAAGTTTATACAAAAATGGTCAGCGAGTACCGGCAAAATAACCGGAACCCATTCATGCATTATGAATATATGCTGTTAGATATTTCAAGGCACTACAATATTGGTTACTTGAAAATGCATAATCTTATGTGGGGCGAAATTGACAGCTGGAAGCACTATACCACAGTCACGGAAAAAACCTATCCGATGCTAAAGCGTAAGGAGGCAAAGTTCAGAGAAATTTGGATTAAAAGCCACCTGATGGATGCATTAGATATTGCCTATGAGGACATTGAGGATATTCAGCCATTTGGTGGCATGACGAATAAAAATTTTAAAGTAGTCATAAAGGGCAAAGAGTTTGTCTTAAGGATTCCTGGTAATGGGACGGAATCATTGATTAATCGAAAAGAGGAAAAATTTAATGCGGCGCTTGCAAGTAATCTGGGTATTGATACGGAGTTGGTTTATTTTAATGAAGAAACGGGCGTGAAAATTGCTGAATTGATTCCTGAGGCTGAAACACTGACGCCTAAAATGACAAAACGACAGGATATCATGGAGCTGACAACGGCCAACTTTCGAATTTTGCACTTTTCTGGATTGGAAATGGCCAATCGCTTTGATGTTTTTGAAAAAATGGTTGAGTACGAGCGGTTGATGAAAGAAGCAAACGGTCACCCCTATGACCATTATTTCGAAGTGAAGGAACAAGTAATGGTTTTGAAGGAAATTTACCAAGCGATGGATATTCAACTTACTCCATGTCATATTGATGCCCTGCCACAAAATATCGTCAAAAGCGGTGAGAAAAAACTTTATTTCATTGACTGGGAATATAGTGGTATGAATGACCCGATGTGGGACCTTGCTTGGCACGCAATGGAGAGTGAGTTTACACCGGAAGAAGAAGAATTATTTTTAACGCTTTATTTGCAGGAAGATGAAGTACCACTTGAAATTCAGCAACGAATGATTATGAATAAAATTTTCCAAGATTTCCTTTGGACCATTTGGACAATTATCAAGGAGGCAAAGGGTGACGACTTTGGCACCTATGGAACTGATCTCTTAGCAAGATGTAGAAAGAATTTAAACCATGACTTAATCAGGGAGATGACATATGTTCAAACAAAATAAAGGGATTTTCTTCGGTTTAGGTTCAGGGTTTACTTGGGCGCTCGACACGGTCTTAATCGGAATGGTGTTATCAAAATCATTGTTTATCTCGACGGAAACGGTCATTTTTCTAGCCCCATTAGTGAGTACATTTTTCCACGATATGTTATCAAGCTTGTGGATGATGCTCTATATGACGATAAGAGGTGAATTTACGGTTCCTTTTAAAAAATTAACAACGAGAAGTGGCCGGTTTGTGATGTTAGGTGCGCTTCTCGGCGGCCCGATTGGGATGACCGGTTACGTGCTTGCCGTTAAATATTTGGGAGCATCGTTGTCCGCATCGATTTCGGCCGTTTATCCAGCGATTGGTGCGTTCTTTGCGTTCATCATCCTAAAGGACCGATTAACGATAAAAAACTGGTTTGGACTTTTTATTAGTATCCTATTCATTTTCCTTTTAGGTTTTGCCGGTGGGGAACCCTCTCCTAGTTACATTCTTGGATTCACCTTTATCCTATTTTGTATTTTCGGCTGGGGCATGGAGTGCGTTATTCTGGCATACGGAATGAAGGATGATGAAATTTCACCTGAACAGGCGTTGCAAATTCGACAATTGGTTTCAGCTGTTACTTACGCCGTCTTGATTTTACCCATTTTCAAGGCATATCCGCTTGTTGGCGAAGTCTTTAAGAGCAGCCAATTTTTTCTTATCGCGGTAATTGCCTTGTCGGGAACGGCTTCCTATGTGTTCTATTACAAAGCAATTTACACTTTAGGACCTACCCGGGCAATGGCCTTAAATATTTCGTACGCCGCTTGGGCGATTTTCTTAAGCTTTTTCCTTTTAGATACGCCCATTACCGCAAAGCCTGTCATATTTAGTATAATGATTTTAGTTGGCTCCATTTTAACGGTTGCCAACCCGGAAGAACTAAAATGGATGAATATTCGTAAAGGCAGGAGAGCAGCGTAAATGAGAGCAATTTTACTCGCAGCAGGAATGGGTACCAGATTACGACCATTAACATTAACAACACCTAAATCACTAACTGTCGTAAACGGAAAACCAATGCTTGAGAAACAGGTTGAGTATTTACAGGAAATTGGCGTCGATGAAATCATTGTGGTTACAGGTTATTTAGCTGAAAAATTCGAGTATTTAGAAGAGAAGTACGGTGTGAAGCTCGTTCATAATGATAAATACGAGATTTATAACAATATGTACACGATGTATTTAGTTAGGGAGTACCTCCATGATACGTATGTAATTGATGCGGATGTGTACTTGAATCATAATTTCTTGTTGAAAAATCCAACAACCTCAATGTATTTTAGTGCGCGGAAGCCGGATTTTAAAGCGGAGTGGATGATCCGTTATGACGATCAATATAAGGTGACGGATATTGAGGTCGGTGATGGTGATCATGAGTACATTCTCTGCGGCGTCTCCTACTGGTCTGAGGAAGATGGCAGGTACATTGTCGGAAAACTGGAAGAAGCCGTTACGGGTGGCAACTTTAAAGAATTCTGGTGGGATGAAATCGTCAAGAATAACCTTGTTGGCTTGAATGTTTATCTTCAGGAGATTCACCCAGAAGACAGCTATGAAATCGATTCATTAGAAGACCTTGAAAAAGTGAATAAACTGTTGGCAGCACAAAAATAAAACGGGCACTTGGTGTCCGTTTTTTTTATCTTTTGTCTTGAACTGTTGTGTTTCCTTATATGAAACTGTTTTATAGAGGGTATAGTGACTGTAGTCGGGATAAAAGTCCTTCTCGAACACTTGAAAAGGCTCCATAAAGGCTATTGGTGACCGAAATCGAGTGGGAAACGAAAAAGTGGTAACCAATGAAGACCATAGGTGACCGGAATCGAGGGGGAAACGAAAAAGTGGTAACCAATGAAGGTTATTGGTGACCGGAATCGAGGGGGAGACGAAAAAGTGGTAACTAATGAAGGCTATTGGTGACCGAAGTCGAGGAAAAAACGAAAAAGTGGTAACCAATGAAGGTTATTGGTGACCGGAATCGAGTGGGAAACGAAAAAGTGGTAACTAATGAAGGCTATTGGTGACCGGAATCGAGTGGGAAACGAAAAAGTGGTAACCAATGAAGGCTATTGGTGACCGGAATCGAGTGGGAAACGAAAAAGTGGTAACCAATGAAGGCTATTGGTGACCGGAATCGAGTGGGAAACGAAAAAGTGGTA
>NZ_DALZYO010000048.1:0-35969 GCF_031988165.1 Neobacillus sp. | reverse complement strand
CGGTCACCAATAGCCTTCTTTAGTTACCACTTTTTCGTTTTTTCCTCGATTTCGGTCACCAATAGTCTTCATTGGTTACCACTTTTTCGTTTCCCCCTTGATTCCGGTCACCAATAGCCTTCATTGGTTACCACTTTTTCGTTTCCCCCTTGATTCCGGTCACCAATTGCCTTCATTGGTTATAGAATGCCTACGTAGAGCCCTTCTACTTCGGCTTTTGCTCTCTTTTTCCCGAAGAAAGCCTACGTAGATCCTCTTCGGAAAAAAATAATACTTAAATTTCCCTAAAAAGAGATTATTTTTCCTAAAAAAGCGGTACCTCGCATAGAAGGTATCCGCTTTTAAATCATCTTTTCGTATATCTGCTGAAAATCAGCTTCCCGATTGTTGCTGTTTAAAAACTCTGGACTAACAATCGCTGTTAAAAGTTTTCTTTTTAATGTGGCATCTGCTACTTCCTGTAGAATCCATTGCCGTTTTGAAAATAGAAAGTCCAAATATTCCTCATATGTCTCATCAAATTGCTGCTCTAGCTGCTCACGAATTTTTCTGGCAAGCATTGGACTGGCACCGCCGGTTGCAACAGCTATGCTTAAGCGTCCACGTTGAAAATAGGAGGGCAGATGAAAGTCCGATCCATCCGGATCATTGGCAAACGTGACAAGCTGACGCCCTGCTGAATCTTTTATTTGCTGGTTTAATGTCGTATCATTTGTTGCCACAAAAATCAGAAACGCATCTTTCAAATCATCTTGGGAAAATAGCCTTTGCTGCCAATCAAGTTTGCCTTCATCTGCAAGCCTTTTAAGCTCATCCGTTGCCTCCGGGCTAATCATCATTACCCGTGCCCCTGTCTCAAGCAGACCTGTTACTTTCCGCTCTGCCACTTTTCCGCCGCCAACCACTACTACCTTTTTCCCTTCAAGCCTTAACATAATCGGATAATTTGTGATCATTCCCCACCTCACTGGTTCGTTTTTCGATTAGCGATATTAATTTATCATCAAAACCAACCGGGCTGCAAAAAATCATCCCGTCTGTCTTATCGAGTTCTTTCTTTATTTTGATGTTATATCCTCCGGAAAACAAGAAGTGAGGAAGAATATAAACCTTCTGACCCAAAAGCCTTTCCGCCGTTTCATAATAAAAAGGAGAAGTGGTTAAGTAAGCAGTGTGAACTGCTCTGCCAATTTTCACAGCTAAACGTTTTGCTAGTTTTTCAAATTCAACCGCCGCTTCAGGTACCCGACTACCATGTCCTACCAGTAATACCATCTCATCTTCTCGTTTCGCAAAACCAGCCTCGGCCAACCGGGTGACAAGTATCTCAGTCATGATGTCATCAACACCAAGTGGTTTCCCATAATGGCATACAATGTTTTGATATTTTTCCAATTCAACTGGAATATCAATGTTTGTATGAATACCCGGCAACAAGAAAACAGGGACAACCTTGATCTCATCTGCCCCTTGTTCGATACACCTTTCAATCGCCTGATTGATCGATGGTTCGGCATGTTCAAGATATCCATAGGCTTGGATGGCAGCAGAAGACTGCTCCATTACCTTTTTAATAAAAAATCGAAACTTCTCGTTAGCGGCTTCCCTTCTGCTTCCATGAGCGATATAAATGATAGCCTCCATGCCTACACTTCCTCAACTTGGTTTGCTGCCAAGAATTCAACCAAGGCTTCTTTCGTTGCCTTTTTTGGCATTCCTATTGACCGAAGACCAAAGTCCACAACTGCGTCGATTGTTTGTTTTCCCATACTGACAACCTGCACATTCGTTAAAAGCTCTTCAGCGCTTATGCTACATTCTCTTAATCCTTCCACAAACGGTTCAACGGACCCACTGCTAGGGAATACCACTGTATCGACATCCGCTTCCTCTAGCATTCTTTTAAAAATAGGAACGAATTTAAAGTCTAGCTCTTTCTTGCTGGTGATTAATAAGTCGGCATTTCTATATTCTTTTTTCAACGTGCTGTCATCACCGACAATGAGCAAGTCACCTGACTCTGGCATTTCCTCTGCAAGCTGCGCGATAACCCCTCGTTCCCTTAATGCTTTAATCGATTTAATAGATGCTCCATAGAAATTGGCACGAATTTTTCGAATATCCATTTCGCTTTCAATTACAGTTGTAAAAAAATCAGCAACATTTTCAGGTGAAGCAAAAAAAATTTTTTCATAGCTTGTCACTTTTGCTAGATTAATAGGTAGCTTGACCTTTTTCCACTTCGGAAATTCAATTACATCTGCACCTTGAGCCATTAATTCCCTTGCTAATTCACTAGGGCCGGCACTCGTTCGAGCAAGCAATATTTGTCGGCCATACAACGGCTTTTTCTCAAACCAGCTGATTTTTTCCCGAAGAGCAATGACTTCCCCGACAAGGATAATCGCAGGATTACTGAATTTCTCCTCCAAGACCTTTGCAGAAATATCTGCAAGAGTACCTTGCAAAGTCTTTTGGCGGCCGAATGTACCCCACTGAATCAAAATAACCGGTGTGGTTGATGGTTTTCCATAACGCAATAGGTTCTCACAAATAAACGGCAAATTTCCGACTCCCATGTAAAAAGCAATCGTATCCACACCGCGCGCAAGGCCTTCCCAATCAAGCAAAGGCTTTCCCTCTTTCGACTTGTCATGTGCCGTTACCACTGCGAAGGATTCAGCATATTCACGATGGGTTACAGGAATTCCCGCATAAAGAGGGGCTGCAATCCCCGATGAAATGCCAGGAACGATTTCAAAAGGAATTTCGTATTGTACCAGAGCTGCCGCTTCTTCACCAACGCGGCCAAAAACACCAGGGTCACCGCCTTTTAAACGAACGACTGTTTTTCCGGCTAATGCCTTTTCAACCAAAAGGTCGTTGATGTTTTCTTGGCGTAAAATATGACGGTCAGGTAGTTTGCCACAGTAAATCAGCTCACAATCGTCCGCGGCAAAATCCAATAGCTTTGGGTTAGCAAGACGGTCATATAATATCACTTCGGCTTGCTTAATGGCGTCCAATCCTTTAACGGTGATTAAACCAATGTCCCCTGGCCCTGCTCCTACTAAAAATACTTTTCCTGCTTTCATCATGCAGCCTCCTTCCCTGTTGTTCTATAAAACGATAAAAACGATATCTTCCTGTATTTCCACTTGAAAAGTCGTTACTTGGCCTTCGTCCGGTGCCTGCACCTTACCATCTATTAACGAGATTTTCCAATCAAAGACGGGACAGTAAACATATTCGCCGCTGACAAGCCCCTCCGAAAGGACCCCACCTTTTGGGTGAGGACTGCGGTTTTCAAGTGCATACACGTTACCGTTTGAGATTTTAAATAAAGCAATTTCTTTGTCACCCATTTTAATAGAATAGCCCGCCCTAGCCTTTACATTCGAATAGTTTGCTACTGGAATTCGGGTCAGCGTTTTGATCATTTTGTTTCACTCCCTGCCATGATAGTGTGTTTTACATAATATTTATCTTGAATTTCTTCACTTTGAATCGCTTCATTCCAAGGTTCAATGTATTTTTTCAATGTTTTATCGATGCGCTCGTTCAAGGCTTTGCGGGTTTCTTCGTTTGCAAGGACTTCTTTCACATGATCCAAGCCCACTCGTTCTACCCATTTAGAAGTACGTTCCAAATAGTTCGCTGTTTCACGGTAGTATTGCATGTAGGCTCCGGTCATTTCCATAACCTCAGCTTGTGTTTTCACCGTGCACAGTAAATCACCAGGGCGAAGGTCGACACCACCGTTACCAGCAACATAAATCTCCCAGCCGCCATCAATGCCGACGAAGCCAATGTCCTTAATTCCTGATTCGGAGCAGTTTCTTGGACAGGCAGACACACCCATTTTTACTTTATGCGGCGTGTCAATCCGTTCAAATTTTTTCTCAAGTTCAATTCCGAGTGCCATTGAATCTTGAGTACCAAAGCGACAGAACTTTGCACCAACGCAAGTTTTCACGGTACGAAGTGTTTTTCCGTATGCATAACCAGAAGGCATATCAAGGTCTTTCCAGATGCTTGGTAAATCTTCTTTTTTGACTCCAAACAAACCGATGCGTTGACCCCCAGTTAATTTTACAAGTGGAATATTATATTTTTCAGCAACTTCGCCAATTTTTTTCAAATCTGCAGCTGTTGTCACACCACCGTACATCCTAGGAATTACCGTATACGTTCCATCCTTTTGGATGTTCGCGTGCATTTTTTCATTTACAAGACGGGAATCGCGGTCATCCTTGTATTCATCCATGTGAATCATGCCAAGGTAATAGTTGATAGCAGGACGGCATTTCGTACAGCCTTCCTCATTGTTCCACTCAAGGACGTTCATGACCTCTTTCACACTTGTTAAGCCCTTCGCCTTGATTTCCGCCACTAACTCCTCTCGGCTTACAGTGGTACATCCGCAAATGCTTGTTTTCTGAGCAGTAGCTGCATCAAATTGGTCACCAAGGGTATAGGCTAAAATATCATTCACCAGCGGTTTACAGCGGCCGCAAGAACGACCGGCGTTTGTACAATGGCTGACTTGATCAAGAGTTGTAAGTCCTTGTGTTTGGATGGCCTCTACAATCGCACCTTTTGTGATGCCATTACAGCCGCATACCAATTCATCATTTGGCATTGTGGCAACATCGTTACTGTCCCCTTTTCCACACTCTGTTTGGAAAATTGCCGTCCCGCTGATATCTTCTTTTTTCGTTAGCATTCGGAACAGCTTGGTACTATCCTTTGTGTCACCATATTGAACAATCCCAACAATCAAGTTATTTCTTGTTAACACCCTTTTATAAATGCCGTCATATTCGTTGTAAACCATGATTGATTTGGTCGAACCATCTTCAAAAATCTCTCCGGCTGAGAACAAGTCAATACCTGCCACCTTTAGCTGTGTCCCCGTTACCGAGCCTTGATAAGGTTCTCCGACCAGTCCGCTAATGCGGCTGGCGAGTACTTTCCCTTGTTCATATAAGGGCGCCACCAAACCATAGACCATTTCTCTGTGCTCTGCACATTCTCCAACCGCATATACATGTGGTACGCTGGTTTCCATGAAATCATTGACGACAATTCCTCGATTGACGTAAATTCCACTGTTCTTTGCCACTTCTTTATTAGATTTTATCCCTATCGCCATGACAACAAGATCGGCATCGACTTCAGAACCGTCTTTAAAACGCAGACCTGTTACACGTTCGTCACCAAGGATTTCGACGGTTTCTTTTTCCATTAAAAAGTTCATGCCTTGGGCTTCGAGTTCATTTTTCAGCATATGGGAGGCAATTGGGTCCAACTGGCGCTCCATTAAATTGGGCATGAGATGAACAACGTCAACCTTCATACCAAGATTCAACAGTCCTCTTGCTGCTTCAAGACCCAGCAGTCCGCCGCCAATCACTACGGCCTTTTTATATTGCGCTGCTGACTTGATCATCATTTCACAATCTTTTATATCACGAAATCCGGTTACTCCTATTTTGTCTGCACCTGGAATGGGCAGGATGAAAGAATTCGAGCCTGTCGCGATAATCAACTCATCATAGTCAACTTCACGGCCTTGGTCACTGATCACTCGTTTTGCCTCAACATCAATTTCTACAACTGCTTCGCCTGTAAATAATTGAATTTGATTTTCTTTGTACCATTCCAATGGATTAATGATAATTTCTTCAAAGTTTGTATCACCCTGAAGGATATTGGATAATTTAATCCGATTGTAGTTTGGGTATGGTTCTTGTCCAAAAATAGTTATATCAAATTGCTCTGGTGCCGTTTTGAGGATTTCTTCAATCGTTCTAACACCAGCCATTCCGTTTCCAATCATCACTAGTTTTTTCATTTTGGGTCTCTCCCTATATGTTTAATCTTTTTTTACGATTAATAAGGTTTTCTGTATAGTTAAATTGTAATTCCTTGAGTCTTAAAAAATTGTGAGGTACGTCACTTTTCAACCACTATATGTGAAGAATTTCACATATTTGTCAAAAACAAAGCTTCAATCGATAATCGGTTCGAATGGGGGATTTAGGTAAAATAAATAACGAAATAAATTTAGAGAACAAGCCGTAGTCACCTAATAAAGGCGGTGAGAGTAGAGCTAGACTCACATCTTTCGTCTAGTGAAATGGGTATTTCAATTTAACTGGTTAAAGTGATTCATTTTTGCGGCGCTCCGCCCCTTTTCCATAAAAAAAGAGAGTGTCAGGCACTCTCTTCTTGTTACGCTGGCTGTTTATTTTTTTTTAACAGTGGAACAGGTTTTACACGTGCAATTATAACTGGAACTAGGACACCCATTATGGCAACAGGGACAAGCTCCCATAATTCCAGCGGCGGCGTTATCAGCATACCGGATTTTTGGATGCCATATAGTCCAAGGAAGTAAACCAAACTGCCTGCTAACCCAGCCATCCAGTTAGTTTTTCTAAACAATAAATAGAAAAGCGGGATAAATAAAAGGGTGATTGGTACATAGGAAGTGGGATAACCAACCGCCGCAAAAGTGGCTTTACCGACAAATCTAAGCAAGATATAAAGCACTGCACCCATGACTGGTATGTTAAAGTCGCGGAAAATCCGAATGATTATGACCGTCAGCAGGGCAACCATTAACACAGAATAAATCGGATAAACCCACTCCGGGATACCACCAAAAATTTGTGACGCCGGGTCTGAGATGAGTTCGAGAATCTCCTTTGAGGCAATAGACTTTCCATGAATATATTGATCATAGGAAATAGCCCCATTTTCCTGCTGCATATTCGGAAACATCAAGCATTCAAGTAAAAACATCGCAAACCACGTGTGCATCGAATTCCAGGTCGGTTTCACATCTCTAGTATACCTATAGTAGCCGCGCCAGACCCCAAAAATCATAATACCCGTGGCAATGTAATAAATAAAATGGGTTGGACTCCACGTGGTTAAATCAATTCCATAGGCAATGTGATAGGTAAAATCTAAGGGAATTCCGATTAAGAACAATACGTATCCAATTGTTATCAGATTTCGTGAAAATTGATCCATGTAATGTGAGCGCCGCCACTCTTGAAATAATAAATAGGCTCCCAAGGCAAAGCCAAGGGTATTGACAATATGGGGAATCGAATACTCTTCAAACAAATACTTAAAGTGATAGGAAGCATCCCAAGCGGACCCAATAAATTTTAATAAAAAAGCAACAACCCATAATCGGTAATATTTCATTTACATCATCCCCTCTCCGGACCTCATCCCAGCAGGTCAAATGGATCTCCAAAAATGGCTATTAGGATATAATTAATAGCTATGGCGATTCCAAACACGATTCCGGCACCGCGGACCTTTTTTTGGGTAAATAATTTATACATAAATACAATTCCTGCCGTGACGACAAATACGTTACAGGTTAAAAATGTCCAAAGCAAGCTTTCACTGTGCTCAACAGCTGTAACATGCAATAAATATAACGGTATCAATTGCTTTCCTCCAAAACCTGCATGATATTCAAATAACATCAAAGATACACTAGTAAAGCCTCTCTTTTCTTTAGCAGACGAATTTCCTAGCTAATTTGTTTCATTGTCAACTTGCTTTCCTTATTTTATCATTATTATAGTGTATTCGGTTACTATTTTACATAAAATTCTTGCATTGGTTTAATAAGGTAATGTACATTAAATAAATGGACTATGCTTTGAAGGGAGAATGACCCATGAAACATATTGTTATTGTCATTTTTTTATTTTCCACTGTATTCCTAACTGCCTGTAATTCCATAAAAGTCCCTAAGTCGACTATGAGCCATACAATGAGTGCAACACCAACGAATGTGGTGCCAACAAAATCTGAATGGAAAATCGAGGACCATCCGCAAGCAAACAAGGAAATTCCCATTTCCATTTTTATAAAGGATAAATCTGATAAACCAATCAAATCATTTGAAACTGTTCATGAGAAAAAAATGCATTTATTTATTGTTAGTAAAGATTTAGCTTATTTTTCCCACATCCACCCAAAATATCATGGGAATGGGGAATTTGATATTACGGAAACCTTCCCATCTGGTGGGGACTACAAGGTTATTGCTGAGTTTACTCCAAAGGGCGGTGGTGATAGTAGTGTAGAAAGTCATTGGCTTCATATTGAGGGAGAGCCTGCAAAGGAGGAACCGCTCATTCCTGATAAAGAGTTTACCAAAGTGGTTGATGGCAAAAAGGTTTCTCTCACGTTTAGTCAACTTGCTGCAGGCAAGACTATCCATATGACGTTTACCATCAATGATGCAGCAACCAATAAACCGATAAAAAACCTGCAGCCCTATTTAGGGGCCATGGGCCATACGGTTGCTATGAGCGCCGACGCTGAAAAATACTTACACATCCATCCAATGACCACATCAGGAAATGGACCGAATATCATATTTATGACCATTTTTCCTGAAAAAGGAGTTTATAAAGTCTGGGGCCAGTTTAAACACGAAGGAAAAGTATTTACCGTTCCGTTTGTCGTGAATGTGCCATAGTAGGAGCCTAACACCATCATAAGGCCAGGCGCACGTTTAGTGGCGTAGGAAGAAACAAGACATACACTTGTCGATTGGCTACCTGGGCTGGATAATCTCAATGTCTAAGGATTTAATTCTGATACTATAGTAAAAAACCTCTTCCCATGGTGGAAAGAGGTTTTTTCTATGATATTAGTACATTTCGGAAGTTGTTTTAGCTTGCATATGGAGCAACAAGTAGTCTGGGCCGCCCGCTTTGGAGTCAGTTCCGGACATATTGAAGCCACCAAATGGCTGATAGCCAACAATCGCACCCGTACAAGAACGGTTGAAGTAAAGGTTACCAACATGGAAGTCTTCACGAGCCTGTTCCAAATGGGCGCGGTTTGTTGTAATTACAGCACCTGTCAAGCCGTACTCCGTGTTGTTAGCAATTTCGATTGCTTCTGTGAAATCTTTTGCTTTTGTGAAACCAACCACTGGACCAAAGATTTCTTCCTGCATAATGCGTGCATTTGGTGCAAGATCGGCAATAATAGTCGGCTTAATGAAATATCCTTTAGAATTGTCGCCTTCGCCGCCAGCCATCAGATTGCCTTCACCCTTGCCGATTTCAATGTATTCCATAATTTTTTTGAAGGCATTATTGTCATTAACCGGACCCATGAATGTACCTTGCTCAGTTGGATCACCGACTGTTAATTGATTGGTTAATTCCACCACACGGTTCAAAACTTGATCATATACATCTTCAACGATGACAGCACGTGAACATGCAGAACATTTTTGACCTGAGAAGCCAAATGCTCCTGCAGCAATCGATTGAGCAGCAAGCTCAAGATCTGCTTCACTGTCAACAACGATTGTATCTTTACCACCCATTTCAGCGATGAGGCGCTTCATCCATACCTGACCTGGATTCAATTTAGACGAACGTTCGAATATGCGCAGACCGACATCGCGTGAACCTGTAAAGCTGATAAAACGAGTATCTTTATGGTCAACTAAGTAGTCGCCTACTTCAGCACCGCTTCCTGGAACGAAGTTTAAGACGCCTTTAGGCAGACCTGCTTCTTCCATTACTTCCACAAATTTCGCCGCAACAATTGGCGTAGTTGAAGCTGGTTTTAATAAAACGGTATTACCGGCAACAATCGCGGCCACTGTTGTACCTGCCATAATTGCTAATGGGAAATTCCATGGTGAAATGATTATTCCTACACCTAGTGGAATATAATTGTAACGATTGAATTCATTTGGACGGCTTTGAACTGGTACGCCATCTTTTACTGCTAACATTTGGCGGCCATAATATTCAAGGAAATCAATTGCTTCTGCTGTATCAGCATCCGCTTCTCTCCATGGTTTCCCTGCTTCCTTTGTTAAAAGTGCAGAAAACTCATGCTTGCGGCGGCGAATAATTGTCGCTGCTTTAAAAAGCACATCGGCGCGAACTTCCGGCTTTGTTTTTTTCCATGTTTTAAAAGCTCCAACCGCTGCCTGCATAGCTTTTTCAGCCAGCTCCTGGTTTGCTTTCGAAACGCGGCCAATTACTTCTTCTTTATTGGCTGGATTGTAGGAAACGATTTTGTCATCCGTTGCAATTCTCTCACCGCCGATAACAAGATCATAATCTTGACCTAAATAACCTTCGACAGTTTCTAACGCCTTAAGATAGGCTAGACGGTTTTCTTCCACTGTAAAATCTGTAAATGGTTCGTGCTTATAAGGTTGTACCATTTCTTAAACCTCCTATGTATTAAAACGTTTACATCCACTGTCCATTCTATCATGATTCATTTACGCCTCGCAATGAAGGAGATTCGAAAAAACCTTCATTGGTTTCAACTCCCAACCTATCATGAAATGAATGAGATGTGTGTAGTACACCAACACAATAAAGGCGGTGTGAGCAGAGATGAGCTGAACCTCACATAATTCGTCGCATGAAATGGATATTTTTCACTACGATTGGATAGACCCATTCATTTTTGCGACACTCAGCCCCTTTTTCAGAGAAAAAGACCCAGCCTCACAGCCGGATCTTATTGGTAAATATAAACAAATGGTTCGGTATCATTAGCTTTTTTAACGATGAGTGCTTCAGGCCCATCTACGGAAGTTACACTTACCGAAACAGAAAGATATTTAGGAAAATGCTCCATCACTAATCCTGTTACGTATTGGGTAAAACCAATTCCCTCTGATTTTCCATAGAATTGGATTGGAATCGTGATATTCAATTCCTGCTGCTGATCCCCAACATAAAAGGCTGTGCCAATTACACCATTAAAGTTTGGAAAATATTTTTCTACATCCTGCTTAAAGTTTAAAAATGCGATTGAATCATCACGATGGTCGTTTTGGGCATCGGTCGAAGGGAATAAATAGTGCTTTTCATTTATATTTTCCCAGCTTTTTAAACTCGAACTGCCCTTATCAACGGTTGTATAAGTAATGAATCTGCCAGGCACAACGGAGGATTTAGTTTGTTGTTCAAATAAAGCGATTGTGATTGGCACATCTGATAAGTCCTTCATATCGCGCAGCCGTTTGACCACTTCTTCCGCTATTTTCTTTCCTTCCTTTTCCATTTCAGCAAAAGGAATTTTCATCTCTTTTTCGATTGTCCCACTGCCTTGAGGAACTTTATAATAGTAGTGAGAATTTAGCGCTAGTCCAATCGTCACCCCAGCGAGTGCAACATTCCCCTTATCATCCTTTGTTAAATAATCGTGCTCTAAAATATGGGCTAGGTAGATAGGGCTGCTTGGTTCTGCAACCGTTCCGGAATTAACTGGGTTTAAGCCAATATTATCTGATTCTTTGATTTTATTTTCTTTTAGCTGTGCATCTGTGTACTGGCGGTTCAACCAAAGTTTTACTGTCTTTCCTTTGATTTTCTGCCCTTCTTGAAAATAATATTTCTCTGTATCAAAACTATTTTGAGCTATCCTCATCAAGCCCATTTCAAACTCATTTAAATCATATCTTGTATTGATATTACTAACGACCAGCCCGCGTGCTTCCCCTGGCTGGAATGGCAAAATCGTCCGATAAAACTTATCAGATATATTATATTTAGGAATAATCGCCTTCCCTGTTGCTTTCTCCTTTGTTTGGACAACTTCATTTTGCTTCTGAAAGTTGGGTGCGCAGGCACTCAGCAAAAAGACAAGGGAGAGAGCGAGCAATGAGAGCTTTCTCACGTCGATACACCTCTTAATTATTTAATTCTACTATAAGTTTTTCCTCATCCCATACTTCAATGCCCAACTCTTGTGCTTTTGCTAACTTGGAACCTGCATCAGCACCCGCAATGACGAGATGTGTTTTTTTACTTACGCTCCCTGCTACATTACCGCCGAGCGCTTCAATCTTTTCCTTGGCTTCATTTCGTGATAACTGCTCCAGCTTTCCTGTAAGGACAACCGTTTTTCCGGCAAAAATAGAATCAGATTCTGCAGGAGAAATTGGTCTTGCTCCCTTATATTCCATATTAACGCCAGCAGCGGCTAATTCTTCGATTAATTCTTTCGCTTCTTCTTGTTCGAAGAAACTAACAATCGATTCGGCCATTTTATCTCCGATTTCGTTAATCGCCATTAATTCGTCCTTTGAAGCTATCGCAAGTTTATTCATGGTATCAAAACTTATTGCCAGCGTTTTGGCCGCTTTCGCTCCGACATGACGAATACCAAGACCAAATAACAGCTTTTCTAGTGAATTGCTTTTGGAAGCTTCGATGGCTTTTAATAGGTTAGAAACTGATTTTTCGCCCATTCTTTCAAGAGCTATTAGCTGTTCACTTGTCAGCTTATAAATGTCAGCAACATCGCTGATTAATTTCTCCGTAAACAGCTGGCTGATGACCTTTTCTCCAAGCCCATCAATGTTCATCGCATTCCTTGATACAAAGTGAATCAATCCTTCGCGAATTTGCGCCGGGCATTTAGGATTGATACAGCGTAATGCCACTTCACCCTCAAGCCGGATAAGCTCACTTTCACACTCCGGACAATGGGTTGGCATATGGAATTCCACTTCTTCGCCAGTCCGCAGATCCTCCAGAACATTGACCACTTCCGGAATAATATCACCCGCTTTTTTAATGACGACTTTATCACCAATTTTTATATCCTTTTCACGGATTAAATCCTCATTATGCAAGGATGCACGCTGTACGGTTGTTCCTGCTACCTTTACAGGCTTAAGAAGTGCTGTTGGTGTAATGACTCCGGTTCTGCCGACACTTAACTCGATATCTAAAAGAGTGGTAACCACTTCTTCTGCTGGGAACTTATACGCAATCGCCCAGCGTGGGCTTTTTGCCGTCGTTCCGAGTTCAGCCTGCTGCTTGAGGGAATCAACTTTGATGACGATTCCGTCAATTTCATAGGGAAGATGCGGACGCTTTTCTACCCATCCACTAACAAACTGGACCACTTCCTCAATGGAAGCGCATTTCAGCCGCTCTTTATTCGTTTTAAAACCGAGATGATCCAAGTAATCTAAGCCTTCACTATGAGCCCCTACCGTAATGACGTCCGGATTTCCAACCCCGTATAGAAAGACGTCCAGTCTTCTTGAAGCGGCAATCTTCGGATCAAGCTGACGAAGTGATCCTGCCGCTGCGTTCCGAGGATTCGCAAAAAGCTCCTCGCCACGTTCCTCTCTTGCAAGATTCAAGGCTTCAAACGAGCGCTTTGGCATATAAGCTTCACCGCGGACCTCTAACGAAACCGGTTCCCGTAAACGAAGGGGAATGGAATTAATCGTTTTTAAATTCGCCGTAATATCTTCGCCAATCGTTCCATCCCCGCGTGTAGCCCCTTGGACAAATAAACCGTCCTCATAACGTAAGGACACAGCGAGGCCGTCAATTTTCAGCTCACATACATAGGAAAAGTCATCACCGACTGCTTGACGGATACGGCGGTCAAAATCCCTTAAATCCTGTTCATTAAAGGCATTCCCGAGGCTTAACATCGGCGTCCGGTGCTCCACTTTTTCAAATAAATCAAGCACCTTCCCGCCAACACGCTCGGAAGGGGAATCAGGTGTCTTTAATTGTGGGAATTTCCCTTCCAGCTCCAAAAGCTCCTGCATTAATTTGTCATATTCAGCATCCGGTACGGATGGTTTATCTAACACATAATATTCATAGCCATAATGATTTAATAGGCTTCTAAGTTCAGCAATTTTCTGTTCCGCAATTTGAAGGTCCATCTATTCAGCCCTTTCCTAACTTTTTCCACACCTATCTAACTCATACAAAACGTAAATGGCATTTCACACCTTTGGAAATCCATTAATAGGACCATCTTAACCTAATAAATACGGTGCGAGCAAAACTGGGATTCACTTTTTTTTAAAGTAAAAGGATGTACGTTTTCCGCTCAGATTGGATAAACTGTTTCGCTTTTGCGGCGCTCCGCCCCTTTTACCAAGTGCGATAGCTATGCCTTTTTAATTGGTGCAAATTTAGCTAGCAGGCGTTTGATGCCAACCGGACTCGGAAAAGCAATATCAAGCTCGGTTCCTTCTCCTTGGCCTTTTACACTGACGACCGTTCCAATTCCCCATTTACCGTGCTCGGCTTTATCGCCAACCTTCCAGCCGACTTCCTCCCCGCCAGATGCCGCTGAAACTGGTCGTGTCACCGGTTTTCTTTGTGCTGCCGGAGTGGCAAATGAACTTTTTGACCCTCCAAAAGAGGTTCCTGATGAACCAAATGATCTCCCACCTGAACCAAATGGCGTATTCATGCGATTCTCTGGTTCAACACCTTCAATCAAGTCTTCTGGTATTTCAGCGATAAACCTTGATGCCGGGTTCATATTGGTTCTGCCAAACAATGTTCTCATTTGGGCATTTGTGATAAATAAGCATTGCTCTGCTCTGGTAATTCCCACATAAGCTAAGCGGCGTTCTTCTTCCATCTCTACTTCTTCCATCAGAGAGCGGCTATGCGGGAAGACACCCTCTTCTAGACCTATCAAGAAAACAACTGGGAATTCCAATCCTTTTGCCGAGTGCAAGGTCATGAGGGTGATTGAATCGGCTTTTTCTCCATCGTCATCGAGTGAATCAATGTCGGCAACAAGCGCTAAGTCAGTTAAGAAAGCCACTAGACTTTTATCTTCGCTTGAATCTTCGAAGTTTTTCGTAACAGATAATAATTCCTCAAGGTTTTCTAGACGGCTCTGCGCTTCGAGCGACTTTTCCGCTTTCAGCATCTCCCGGTAACCTGTCTTTTCAAGAACTTCTTCGACTAATTCTGTTACTGAAAGGAACTCTTGCATATTGGTATAATTACGGATTAAATCACGAAATTCACGTGCTGCTTTTGTAGTTTTTGGACTTAGCCCAATCAGTTCAACGGAGTCAATTGCTTGGTATAGTGATACATCATGCATAGTTGCAAAATCGGCGATTTTATCGACCGAGGTTGACCCAATTCCACGCTTTGGTACATTAATGACACGCTGCAAGCTAATGTCATCATCTGGATTGGAAATCAGGCGCAAATAGGCAAGCATGTCTTTGATCTCTTTTCTGTCATAGAACTTTGTGCCACCGACAATACTGTATTCAATATTCGATTTAAGCAGCACTTCCTCCATGACACGAGACTGGGCGTTTGTGCGATAAAGAATAGCAATGTCAGCAAGCTTATGGGAGCTGTTTCTGGTTAATTCTTTAATTTTCCCAGCAACGAATTGTGCTTCACCTTGCTCACTATCGGCACGGTAATAAACCAGTTTGTTTCCTTCAGCATTTTCTGTCCAAAGATTTTTCGCCTTCCGGTTCATGTTATTGGCGATGACCTTATTTGCTGCTAAAAGAATTCTTTTGGTAGAGCGATAGTTTTGCTCGAGGAGAATAACCGTTGCGTTCGGGTAGTCTTTTTCGAACGAAAGAATATTGGCGATATCGGCTCCGCGCCACCTGTAAATCGACTGGTCAGAATCCCCAACAACACAAAGATTTTGGAACCGATTTGCGAGCATTTTGACTAACATATATTGCGCTCTGTTCGTATCCTGGTACTCATCGACATGAATATATTGAAACTTGCGTTGGTAATACTCAAGCACATCTGGTACGCGCTTAAATAATTGAATCGTCATCATAATCAGATCGTCAAAATCGAGCGCTTGATTTTTCCGTAACCTTTTTTGATATTCTTCGTAAACGTCACTTACGGTTTGTTCAAAGTAACCTCCGGCCGTTTTCGCATATTCTTCTGGTTCAATCAATTCGTTTTTAGCTGAGCTGATAGACCCTAGAATTGCGCGAGGGTCAAACTTCTTCGGATCCAGATTTTTGTCCTTAAGGATTCCTTTAATGACAGATAACTGGTCGGTCGTGTCCAAAATCGTAAAATTGCGGTTAAAGCCCATCCGATCGATATCCCTGCGTAGGATTCTTACACACATCGAGTGAAAGGTAGAAATCCAAATTTCTTCGGCAACTCCACCCATCATTTTCCCGATTCTTTCCCTCATCTCGCGCGCAGCCTTATTTGTAAACGTGATCGCTAGAATGTTATAGGGGTTAACTCGTTTTTCTACGATTAAATAAGCAATTCGATGCGTTAACACTCTCGTCTTTCCACTTCCGGCACCCGCCATCAATAGAAGTGGGCCGTCAGTAGCTTTAACAGCACTTTGCTGCTCTGGGTTCAAGCCATTTAATAGCTTTTCGGTTAAAAATTGCACTTCTTTCACCACCATTACAAACATTTGTTCTTATTTTTTTATTTTATCGTTCATTTCATTTTATAGCAAATTCTATCTAACACTTTTCACTGTTGCTAATGCTTGATCAAAGTTTTCATAAATAGCATTTCCGACGACAATGACGTTAGCATGCTTGGCCATTTCAGCTGCTTGTTCAACAGTAGAAATGCCGCCTCCATAAAAAAGAGTCGTGTTTTCAAGGACTTTTTTCACGTCAGCTACTAATGTAGGATCCCCGTAGGTACCGCTATATTCTAAATAGAAGATTGGGAGCTTGAACATTTTTTCTGCCATCATCGCATAGGCCTTAACTTCATCAGGCATAATGTTTGCATTGGCGTTCGTCAGTTTTGCCGCCTTGCAATCCTCGTTCAAGATACAGTATCCTTCCATGGAAAATTCTTCCCAATCAATAATTTCACCGAATTCTTTTACGGCTTGATGGTGTAATCCTGTAACCCATTTTGTATCATTACTATTTAAGATGGTCGGAATAAAGTAGAGGTCAAATCCAGGTGTAACGGTCTCAATACTTGATACTTCGAGGACACATGGAACGGTATACCTGCGAATTCTTGACATTAAGTCGAGAACGTTTTCGAGTGTCACCCCGTCAGTTCCACCAACTATCACCGCATCCGTACCTGATTCGCATATTTTCTCTAACTTTTCATCGGATATTTCTTTATTTGGATCAAGTTTAAACACATGCCGCCACTCGCGAAAATCATACATCTAAAAATCCTCCCATTTATCTATCCATTTCACCATTATATCATTTGACGATTCGATAAAAAAATAAAACACTAATTCAATTTATAGAAAAGATAACCAGTAAGAAAAGCGGAAGGCGCCTGGAGCTGGACATTTCTCGAAGTCCAATGTTATATATTCTTTTATTGTAAGAAAAACGGAAGCGCCTCTAGACGCTTCCGCTTTTCTTATTCCTGAACAGTTTTGCTGTTTTCATCTTTAATCCGTTGAAGAACCATTTCATACGTGTCATTTCCAAAATTCAAACAACGTTTCACACGTGAAATAGTTGCCGTACTTGCCCCTGTTTCTGTTTCTATTTTATGGTACGTATTTCCGTCCCGCAACATTCGCGCTACATCCAGCCGCTGTGCTAACGATTGAATTTCATTAATCGTGCACAAATCGTCAAAGAAACGATAGCATTCTTCCATATCTTTTAATGTAAGAACGGCTTGAAATAATTGATCAAGTTCTTTTCCACGCAATTTATTTATTTGCATACTCCATACTCCTCTAATTGATAAAATGTTATTTCAGATTAAACGAAACACTTTGTTGTAGCCCAGGGCTTGCCGGTACAACATTGACCCACGTTTTCCCTTGAACCAATGGCACTTCTACACCATCTTTAATAGGAACAATCTGGCCATTCTTATTCGCCCATTCTACTTCGTTGACCTTGCCCATTTGCAGCAAATAAGCTTTTCCGCCAGACTTAAAATCAATATCGCGGCGTCCAACCGAATCGATTACTTGATGGTTGGCTTCAATAATAAATATATTATTTAGTAAGATGGGGTCATTTGTATCTAAATCGACCGTTTGCTCTCCACCTGAATAACGTTTATATTTGCCAAGAGCGGCATCATATTCAAAGCTGGAATCAGATATTCCACCCTTTGAATAGCTAATCTTCACTGATTTTGCCTCTTCACCTGTCACTTTTTTACCTTGCTCTTCTGATAAAAACTTAAAGGAAGGCGGACTTTTTTCCATTGAATATTTTTTTTGCTCAGCGCCCTTTAAAACCTTTTCATATGTGATATAGGAGTTATGAGGTGCTTTCCGAGTGCTGGACCGTTTAAAAAGAGTGCCGTCATAGACCATTCCATTTATATTGTCGATATAATTCGCCGTAAGAATTTTCTTTGCTTCCTCACTCCAGCCGTGTGCGATATAAAGAGCATTCAGCCCTTTAGCCAAGTCGATATAATAATTTCGCGCACTGCGGACAGGTCCGATATTCTCCGGCTTTTCACTTTGAAACACAGCAAGGAAACGAGTAATATCACCCTCTGCAAGGACTTCATAGACAATATCTGCCTTGTTCAAACCCGATTGCGGCCTTGCTTTTGGATGATTATTAATCATGACAGCCACGGCTCTTCCATCTGTTTTAGTTTCAGAGCCAATACCTGTTAATGGATAAAAATAAGGGGTACCCTGTTTCTCATCTTCTTTTTTCTCGGCTTTGTTGACTGTTTTTTCTTTCTTCCCTTGTTCTTTTACGGTCTCCTTATCACTACACCCAGATAGTAGTAACAGGATAGCAGCAAAGGCGACAGCCCATTTTTTCATCCAATGAACACCCCTATTTCCTTCCAAGCTATAAAAGTACTTTCACACTTTAACTCATTAGTTACTTACAGTTTAACGCATTATTGACGGAAAGAGTACTGTTTTATTCATCACATCATACATTCCCTGTTGAGTTATCCGGATATATGGCAAATGAGTTGAAGAAAAGAACAGCAGACTATATATAGGATCAGAGAAGGAATAGCCTCGTTTTAGCAGCTCTTCAGACAAGCTTTTTTCTTGAACTATTAACTCTTCAACTGGCAGGTCCGACATTATTCCACTTAAATGAAGCGGCAGCTCGCATATGATCTCGTTATTCTCAACCATAACAATCCCGCCACCCAGTTCTTTCATTCTATTAAAAGCGTGGAGGATATCTTGTTTGTTTTTTCCGATTAGAATAATATCACCTGTATTAGAAAAAGAGCTAGCTAACGCTGACAATCTTGAAGCAAAGCCTTTTAACAGCGTATTAATCCTCCATTTCCCATTACGATCAATTAATGTAAAATAACATTCATCATGATCATGTGGTAATTCATCCCCTGAAACATCAATGGCAATGGAGTAGGGTTTCGTGATGACTGAGTTTTCCATTTTGATTCCAAAAGGCATCGAGAATTGTAAATCATCCATAGTTAATTCCCAATCCAGCTCCATCGGCTTCAAGCCATATTCTTGCCAGTTCAATGGGGGATAAGTTTCTTCCACCTTTACCCCATCCCGTTTTACCCATTTCCCTTTGGCTAGGACTGAAATAGGTGTAGGATTTTCAATACTGGATAAGAAGTTGATATTGGCTACGCGGCCAGTCGCAATTTGACCATGTAAATGGTCGATATTGTAGTACCTGGCTATATTAACAGTGGCCATATTATAGGCATCAATAATCGGAACCCCTTTTTCAATGGCAATGCGAATCATCTGGTCGTTCATTCCCTGCTCATAAAAAGTCGCTGAAGACCCGTCCGTATTAAATAGTAATCTATCATATGCCTCGATGCCTAATCGCTTCATATCATCCAAAAGTTCTGGTAAATCAGGGCGAATCGATGAATAGCGTAATGACACCATATATCCTTGCATTAAACGGTTATAAACCTCTTCACCGGTCATCGCTTCATGGTCACAATCGGCACCAAGGAGCATCATTTTCGCTAAGGTTTTTTCAGATGCCCCAGGAAAATGCCCCTCAATTTGCTTGCGCATCCGCTTTGCTTCCTGAATCCAATGAAGCATCATATCGTCGCCATTAAGCAGTCTCGGCCAGCCTGTTAGCTCTCCGCCCTGCAGGACCGCATCATGCTCCAGCCATGATTTAACATTACTGTGCGAAAAAATTTCTACTTCATTCAATATTTCTGTTTGTGAATCAAACCGGCACCACCAAAACATCGTCGTCGGAATCGAACGAAGGTCCTTTAATAAGGAAAAGGCTTCCCTTTTTTTCAAATTTAACACCAACGCCATATTGTCGTTAATTAACGTTGTTGTCCCAAACTGGGATGCATAGGCTGCAAGTGTTTGGGGATTATATAATTGAAACGGATGGGCATGCGGTTCAATATATCCAGGAACAAGAGTTTCATTCGTGCAGTCAATAACTTCACAGTTTTCGATATGTGAGGGCAAATTTTCGCCGACATAAACAATCCGATCTTCATAAATCCAAATATTAGCCCTCATCCACTGGCGAAAGGTCTGATTTAAATACAAAGCGTTTTTCAATAATAGGGTGGGAGACGTTTTCCCATCCAAAACGGATACATGCATGCGTAAGTGTTTATTTTTCCAACGGTAACGTTGTTCTAGCATACGATATCCCTCCCCTTCAATATTACTATCTATATAATAAAATCCTGATTTAACAACAAAGAAAGCCCTTACAAAATTTCTTTAGTTATTATACTATCATATTTTATCATTTAACGCAGTAAAGAATTGATAAATATTGTAAACATATTGTGAAGGAGTGAGCAAAATGACAATCAAACCAAATATTGGCTTATTAAACGCTTTAATCCGCATCACATTTGGGTTAACCATTCTTGCCTGGAGTACCTCGAAGCTTGTTAAACACCCTTGGCGGGATTCCTATTTAATTGCTGCCTTGTGTGGAGCGATGAAAGTGGCGGAAGGAATCGTCCGCTACTGTCCCGTAACGGCATTATATGATAAATGTCAGGAAATCATGCCGGAAAAATCAGCCGATTCCGATTCCATGGATGGGATGGAAGGATTGACGAACCTAAATGAAGATTCGGCTGTACCTTATAATCCTTCATAATGGTGAACCAGTCACCAATTAGGTTTCATGAAGACAATCTAGGGGAGAAAATTTGAAATACTGTCCACATGAAGTGCATATGAGGACAAGACTAGTGATAAAAGCACACTAATTGTCCTCATGATTGGCTCATGGGGACAAGACCACTGATATTACCACACTAATTGTCCTCATGATTGGCTCATGAGGACAAGACTGGTTATAGAACTAAAGAGCACTTTTTAGATACTTTTTTTCGTTGTACCCTTCACCCTTTAACAGATTGTATTGCTCTCGAACCAATGTCTTTTCGATAAAAAACATCATCGCACGTTATTTTCCCTAAGTCGAGATAGACTTTTTCTTGTGCCTCAACCAATGTTTCAGCCTTTGCACCAACAAGAAGCACTCTGCCCCCGGCCGTAACAAATTCACCAGCTTCATTTTTAACCGATCCTGCATGAAAAGTAATTACTTCATCAGTAAAATCAGCTAATCCTGTTAACAAAGCACCTTTTTCATACTTCTCCGGATACCCTTTTGCTGCTACTACAACACCGACCATCATCTGATCATCCCAGATTAATTCTGATGGTTTTCCAGCCAACAGCTCTAAAATCACTTGAACCAAATCTGATCGTAACCTAGGTAAAACTACCTGTGTTTCCGGATCGCCAAAGCGGGCATTAAACTCGATGACTTTTGGGCCATCGGCTGTTTTTATGAGCCCTGCATATAATATCCCGCAGAAGCTGCGGTTTTCTTGCACCATTGCTTTCGCAGCAGGAATAAGGACGGCTTCGATGGCGGTCTGTACCGTATCCGCACCAATTTGAGGAACCGGTGAGTAAGCCCCCATCCCGCCAGTATTCGGACCTTTGTCACCATCAAATGCCCGCTTATGATCCTGTGCAATTTCCAGCGGCACGACCACTTCTCCATTAACAAATGCCATTAGTGAAAATTCCTCACCACTTAAAAACTCTTCAATGACGACACGGGAAGAAGCAGCTCCAAACTTTTCACCTACTAGCATGTCCTCCAAGGCTAACAATGCTTCCTCTTTTGTGAATGCGACCGTAACACCTTTTCCGGCAGCTAAACCATCTGCCTTAATAACGATTGGGGCGCCTTTTTCTTCGACATATTGACGGGCTGCTTCATACGAAGTAAAAACGCCATAATCAGCAGTTGGAATTTGATATTTTTCCATTAATTCTTTGGCAAAAGACTTGCTTCCTTCAATCTCTGCCGCTGCTTGCCGTGGTCCGAATACCTTCAAACCTGCCGCTTCGAATTTATCGGCAAGGCCTTCCAGGAGAGGGACTTCAGGTCCGATAATCGTTAAGCCCACTTCTTGGTCTTTGGCAAATTGCATGAGTTGTTCGTGCTGTGACTCCTCGATTGGGACCAGGTCCGCAACATCGGTCATGCCATCATTACCGGGTGCGACAAATACTTTTTCAACGAGCGTGCTCTCGCTTACCTTTTGGCAAATGGCATGTTCTCTACCGCCGCGGCCAATAATTAGTACCTTCACCCATCTCACCTCGATTTAATGTTTAAAATGTCTAACGCCCGTAAACACCATTGCGATTCCATATTCATCTGCTTTTTTAATGGAATCCTCGTCACGAATCGAGCCCCCCGGCTGAATAATCGCGGTAATTCCCGCCTTAGCGGCCGCTTCGACGGTATCGTCCATTGGAAAAAACGCATCAGAAGCGAGTGCCGCACCTTCTGCTTTTTCACCTGCCTGCTTTAAAGCAATTTCCGCTGCTCCAACTCGGTTCATCTGTCCAGCACCAATCCCAATCGTCATGTCTTCACGCGTGACAACGATGGCATTCGACTTCACATGCTTTACAATCTTCCAGCCAAGCTTTAACGCTTCCCATTCGTCATCCGTTGGCTGTCTTTTTGTCGGAATCGTAATGTTGGCTTCTGCTAACGTAAAGCGATCCTGCTCCTGTACAAGCAATCCGCCTTCAATCGTCGTAAGCTTTAACTCCGCTTTTGGTGCTTGGTCAAACGGAATCGTTAATAGCCGTAAATTCTTTTTTGCCGATAATATGGCAAACGCCTTTTTAGAAAAGGAAGGGGCAATAATGATTTCGAGAAAAATTTCTTGAAGCATTCCCGCCGTTTGCTCATCAACTTCACGGTTAAAAGCAATAATCCCACCAAAAATTGAAACAGAATCGGCAGCAAACGCTTTTTCAAACGCCTCAAATCCTGTTTTCCCAGTGCCAACACCGCATGGATTCATATGCTTTACGGCTACTGCCGCCGGCTCCGAAAACTCTTTGACAATTTGCAGGGCGGCGTCGGCATCATTGATATTATTATAAGAAAGCTCTTTTCCGTGGAGCTGCTCAGCCGAAGCAATCGAGAACGATGAACCTAGTGGTTTTTTATAAAAAGCGGCCTGTTGATGCGGGTTTTCTCCGTACCTAAGCGACTGCTTTAATTCATAGGTAACCGTCCATTTTTCCGGAGTTTCTTCTTGGGCAAGGCTTGTCATGTAATCGGCGATTAACGCATCATATGCCGCTGTATGGCGGAATACCTTAGCCGCAAGCTTTATTCGAGTTTCGAGCTCCGTTTGACCGCCGGACTTTAATTCCGCAAGCACCTTTTCATAGTCTGTAGGGTCAACAACAACGGTTACATATTGATGATTCTTCGCTGACGCGCGCAGCATCGCCGGACCGCCAATATCAATATTTTCAATCGCTTCGGCAGCTGTTACCTCCGGCTTTTCAATCGTTTGTTGGAATGGATAGAGATTGACACAAACAAGCTGGATCGGTTCAATTCCATGTTCCTCGAGCTGCTTTTGATGATCTTCATCATCTTGCTTAGCTAGTAGGCCTCCATGAATAAACGGATTTAACGTTTTTACCCGTCCCTCTAAAATTTCCGGAAAGCTGGTGACATCGCTAACACCAAGAACAGGGATCCCGTTGTCCTGTAATATTTTCTTCGTCCCACCGGTAGAGATAATTTCAAAGCCGAGGCTGACTAGCTCCTTGGCAAACTCGCTAACCCCATTTTTATCCGAAACACTAATTAAGGCGCGTTTTTTCATCTCGTTCAACCTCTCCTTTTGTCAACAGCATTTGTAGTATGGAAGGGTATAACTTGTGTTCTTTCGCCTGTATCTTCTTTTGCAAGCTTTCTCGAGACTCATTTTCCTCAACACGGACCCGCTCTTGAACGATAATCGGCCCAGTGTCCATTCCCTCATCAACAAAATGGATGGTCACACCGCTCCAGTTCGCTTTTGCGGCCAAGACCTGACCGATGGCATCTTTGCCTGGAAAGGCGGGAAGTAACGAGGGATGAATGTTCACGATTCTCCCCTCATATTCTCTTAGCAGCGTTGGGCCAATCAGCCGCATATACCCGGCAAGGACGATTAAGTCAACATGACTGTTCTTTAACAGCAAACATATTTCTTTTTCATAATCTGCCTTACTAGGATAATCTTGTGCACTAAAAACAAAAGAAGGAATTCTGGCAGTGTTGGCTCTTTCAATGGCGTAGGCACCGGGTTTGTCGCAAACTAGCAATGAAAGGTTCGCCGCCAGCTCTCCCATTTGAACCGCATCGATGATGGCCTGAAAATTGCTTCCACTTCCTGACGCAAACACAGCTATATTTTTCATCGGCGCCCACCAAAGCCTTTGATGTTCAAACCTTCTTGATCCGTCACAACGCCCATTTCATAAGCAGTTTCGCCTTCTTGACGGAAATGTTCCAGCAAATCAGCCGCATCATCCTTGTCAACGGCAATCACCATGCCAATTCCCATATTAAAAATATTATACATCTCTTGATAATCGATTTGTCCAACCTCGGAAATCAGCTTAAACACGGACGGAATATGCCAGCGCTTTTCATTTAGTTCCGCTCCGAGTCCCGCAGGCAGCATCCGTGGAATATTTTCAATAAAACCGCCGCCGGTAATATGGGCCATCCCTTTAATTGGGAATTTCTTCAAAGCGGACAAAATTGGTTTTACATAGATTTTCGTCGGTTTAAGCAGTTCTTCACCTAATGTACAACCGAGGATATCGACAAACTCAATTAATGACCAGTTGTTAAACACCTTTCTGACAAGCGAGTAGCCGTTGCTGTGGATTCCGCTTGATGCTAAGCCAATCAGCACATCTCCCGGCTTAATCGTTTCACCGGTTATCAATTGCTGCTTTTCACATGCCCCCACCGCAAAACCGGCAAGATCATATTCATCCTCCCGATAAAGTCCCGGCATTTCCGCTGTTTCCCCGCCGATTAACGCACAGCCTGCCTGCTCACATCCGTCGGCAATCCCACTCACAATCGCCTCAATTTGTTCAGGAATCGCTTTGCCGCAAGCAATATAATCTAAAAAGTAAAGTGGCTCGGCCCCTTGGACGACAATATCATTGACACACATCGCCACTGCATCGATGCCAATCGTATCGTGACGGTCCATCATAAAGGCAATCATCAGCTTTGTGCCAACGCCATCGGTGCCTGACACCAGAACCGGCTCTTTTAACTGAAGCTGAGATAGATCAAACATGCCGCCAAAGCCGCCGAGGCTCCCAATAACTCCAGCCCTGGCTGTTCTTTGGACATGCTTTTTCATTCTTGTTACCGCTTCATAGCCTGCTTCGATATTTACACCCGCTTGTTTATATGCATTTGCCATGACCGTCACCCCTTTTGATAATAATACTGAAGTGTATCAGGATAGATTTCTGTTGGATAATTTCCGTTAAAGCAGCCGAGGCAAAAACCATTTATGCCTTCAGGGTCAAGTGCCTTTACCATGCCATCCACACTTAAAAATGTTAAAGAGTCTGCTCCAATCAGTTGGCGAATTTCCTCGACCGACTTATCAGAAGCAATCAATTCTTCTTTTGATGACGTATCAATTCCATAGAAACATGGATTTTTAATCGGAGGAGAACTAATCACCACGTGTACCTCTGTCGCTCCGGCATCTTTCAGCATGTTAACAATTCTTCTGCTTGTCGTACCGCGGACGATTGAGTCGTCGACCATAATAACCCGTTTCCCTTCCACAACACCGCGAACAGGAGACAGCTTCATTTTTACTCCCTGCTCCCTGAGTGACTGGGAGGGCTGGATGAAGGTTCTGCCGACATATTTGTTTTTGATTAACCCCATTTCATACGGAATCCCCGTCGCTTCTGCATAGCCGATCGCCGCTGAAATACTGGAATCTGGCACCCCTGTCACAACATCCGCATCAATCGGCGCCTCAATTGCCAGCCTTTTTCCTAATTTTTTACGGGCAGTATGAACATTGACACCTTGAATATTACTATCTGGTCTTGAAAAATAAACATACTCCATCATGCAGATCGCTTTTGTCGTACTCATTGCAAATCGCTCGGAAGTGAGTCCATTTTCGTTAATAATTAACAGTTCCCCTGGCATAATATCGCGGATATATTCGGCTCCGACAACATCAAACGCACAAGTTTCCGATGCGACCACATAGGCATCGCCAATACACCCAAGCGAAAGCGGCCTTAGACCATGCGGATCAAGCGCCACCATTAGCTCTGTTTCCGTCATAATCAAATAGGCATACGCCCCTTTTAACATCGAAAGGGCATTTTTAACCTTGTCGTTCATATATGGAAAACCGCTTCTTCTAATTAAATGGGCTAATACTTCTGTATCAGAGCTGGTTTGAAAAATGCTCCCCTGCGTTTCAAGCTGATGTTTTAAAGAATTGACATTCACGAGGTTGCCATTATGGGCAAGGGCAAGACTGCCGCTTTGCGAATGAAACAATAACGGCTGCACGTTCTCATAGCCGCCTCCCCCTGCTGTCGCATATCGGACATGGCCGATGGCGGCAGAGCCGGTTAATTGTGACATCGCTTCTGTCGTAAAAATCTCTGTCACTAGCCCTTCACCTTTAACCCCTTTAAGTATTTTCCCATCGGAAACCACGATACCAGTTCCTTCTTGACCGCGATGCTGGAGGCTATGAAGTCCGTAATAGGTTAATTGCGCTGCATCCTGATGTCCCCAGACGCCAAAGATGCCGCATTCTTCGTTTAATCCCTTGATTTCAGCAAGCATGGGATCGCCCCTTTCCAGGCAGCTTTTAATTCATCAACTAAAGACTCAAGAACAGGAACAGTTCCATTCAGAACTCGCAGTGCAGCCGATTCATTCACCTTACCGATAAGGACTGCATCTACTAAACTTTCAAACTCTACTTGATGTTCTTTTTTCACTGTTAAAAGAAAACGTGATTGTGTTTCACTGAATAATGCAGAAATTGAATCTCCTGCTATATTCACATCAGCCCCAAGCCCTTCACCTGCAAAAAGACATTCTGAAAGGGCAACAGCTAAACCGCCTTCTGACAAGTCGTGTGCAGATTGAACCAATCCAGCACGAATCGCAGCTAGAACCTGACCTTGTCTTTCTTTTTCCATTTCTATATTTAACTCAGGTGCTTTTCCGAAAATTTTTCCGTTTAACAGCTTTTGCAGCTCACTGCCGCCAAATTCCGGCTTCGTTTCCCCGACTAAATAAATAAGGTCGCCACTTGTTTTAAAATGCTGAGTTGTAATATGGTCAAGGTCGGTTACAAGACCAACCATTCCAATAACAGGTGTCGGGTAAATCGCTGTACCGCTTGTTTCGTTATACAAGGATACGTTTCCGCCGATAACAGGTGTTTCAAGGACACGGCAGGCTTCACTGATTCCATCGGCTGCTTTTTCAATTTGCCAGAATACTTCTGGCTTTTCAGGATTCCCAAAATTCAAGTTATCGGTAATTGCTAATGGTTCTGCACCAGAACATACAATGTTTCGGGCAGCTTCTGCGACAGCAATTTTTCCACCGGTTTCTGGATCCAAGTACACATAGCGGGAATTACAATCCGTGGTCATTGCTAGTGCTTTACGTGTCCCTCTAATACGGGTTACAGCAGCATCTGAACCTGGTGATACAACTGTGTTGGTGCGTACCATGTAATCATATTGCTCGTAAACCCATTCCTTGCTGGCAATGGTAGGCTGGCTTAACAATTTTAATAATGTATCTTTAAGGTCATTGACCTGCGGAACTTCATTTTCTATCGCTTGGAATTCAGCAAAGTAGGCCGGTTCTTTGGATGGTTTGTGATAAACCGGTGCATCCTCAGCCAATGCATCAACTGGCAGGTCAGCAACGACTTCTCCTTTATGGATCAGGCGAAATTGTTTATCGTCCGTTACCATTCCAATTGCAACAGCTTCTAAATCATATTTTGAAAAAAGATCATTGATCTCTTGTTCTCTGCCTTTTTTCACGACAATGAGCATCCGTTCCTGTGATTCAGACAGCATCATTTCATAAGCAGTCATTCCGGTTTCGCGTTGCGGAACAAGATCTAAATTCATCTCGATGCCCATCCCGGCTTTGCTGGCCATTTCTGAAGAAGAGCTGGCGAGTCCAGCGGCACCCATATCCTGAATCCCAACAAGGGCATCCGAATGGATGAGCTCCAAGCATGCTTCTAACAACAGCTTCTCCATAAATGGATCGCCGACCTGCACCGCAGGACGTTTTTCATCAGACTGCTCCGTTAATTCCTCTGAAGCAAACGTCGCACCGTGAATCCCATCGCGTCCAGTCTTTGCACCGACATACATCACGGTATTGCCCAGACCATGGGCCTGACCTTTTTTAATATCTTCATGATTTATCAGACCGACACACATAGCATTGACGAGAGGGTTTCCATCATAGGATGGGTCAAACTGCACCTCACCACCGACTGTCGGAATCCCGATGCAGTTGCCGTAGCCGGCAATACCTGCGACTACTTCTTTAAATAAATAGCGCACTCTGGCTGAATCCAGTTCGCCAAAGCGAAGCGAGTTTAGCATGGCAATTGGACGTGCGCCCATCGAAAATACATCACGGATGATTCCGCCGACGCCTGTTGCCGCGCCTTGGTATGGTTCAATAGCGGATGGATGGTTATGGCTTTCAATTTTAAACACAACCGCCTGGCCGTCGCCGATGTCGACAATCCCAGCACCTTCGCCAGGACCTTGGAGGACTCTTTCACCTGTGATTGGGAACTTTTTTAGAACTGGTTTGGAGTTTTTATAGCTGCAATGTTCGGACCACATTACTGAAAATAGACCTGTTTCGGTATAGTTCGGTGTCCGGCCAATAATATCTTCAATCATTGCAAATTCTTCATCGGACAAACCCATTTGCTGATATAACTTTTCTGTTTTTATCTGATTAGGATTTGGTTCAAGCGTTAACAACATTTGCTTCCCTCCAAGTCTTCACAATCGATTGAAACAATTTTAATCCGTCGGCACCGCCGAGCAATTCATCTACCGCTCTTTCCGGGTGCGGCATCATTCCAAGTACATTTCCTTTTTCATTCGTGATACCCGCGATATCAGCAAGACTTCCGTTCGGATTTTGCTGATAGGTAAACACGATTTGGTTATTGGCTTTTAACTGTGCGAGCGTTTCTTCGTCGCAATAGTAATTTCCTTCACCATGAGCAACAGGGATGGTAATGGTTTGCCCTTGTTCGTATTCAGCAGTAAAGATCGTTCTGTTGGTTTCTACTTTTAGTTCAACTGGTTTGCAAATAAATGATAGACTTTCATTCCTTCTCATTGCACCTGGCAGTAAGCCTGCTTCAAGTAGGATTTGGAATCCATTGCATACCCCAAGAATTGGCTTGCCAGCTTCGGCGGCTTTTACAACTTCTTTCATTACGTTGCTAAAACGGGCAATCGCTCCCGTACGTAGGTAATCGCCGTAAGAAAAACCGCCTGGCAGGAGAATCCCGTCATATTCAGCTAAGCTTTCAGTATCGTGCCAGACATATTCGACTCCCTCGCCAAGTTCATCTTGAATCGCATGAAACATATCGACATCACAGTTCGAGCCCGGAAAAACAATAACCGCAAATTTCACTGGGCGACACACTCCTCTACCTCATAGCGGTAATCTTCAATAACTGGATTGGCTAACAGTTTCGTACAAATCTCGTTTACGACTTCATCAAGGTCACGATCTGATTTTTCAATCGTGAGTTCCATATATTTACCGATGCGGACATCGGTAACTTCTTGATAATTTAACGAATTTAATGATTGGGTTACAGCCTTGCCTTGCGGATCTAATACACTCTCTCTCAATGTAACGTATACTTTGACTTTAAACATGCTGATGACCTCCAAGTCTTGTTAAAATCGTTTTATATGCATCTGTTAAACTTCCTAAATCACGGCGGAATACATCTTTATCCAGCTTTTCATTTGTTTTTTGATCCCATAAGCGGCATGTATCAGGAGAAATTTCATCAGCTAATAAAATTTGTCCCTGTGGGTCTTTCCCAAACTCAAGTTTAAAATCGATTAAGTTTATGCCTAGTTCTGAAAAAAAGCTCGATAAAACCGCATCTACTTCCAGCGCTTTTTCTCGTAAAATTGTAATCTCTTCGGCTGTCGCCGCTTTTAGTTCAAGGATATGATCCACTGTTACCAGCGGGTCACCCAGTGCATCATCTTTCAAATAAAACTCAACTATTGGCGCTGATAGCGGTGCCCCTTCTTCGATTCCCAATCTTTTTGAAAAGCTGCCAGCAGCCACGTTACGAACGACTACTTCTAGCGGAATGATGGTTACTTTCTTCACCAGCTGCTCCGTTTCGGAAATTCTTTTGATAAAGTGTGACTCAATTCCCTCTTCTTTAAGCTTTAAAAATAACAAACTAGTAATCTCGTTATTCAAACGGCCTTTCCCAGAAATAATTTCCTTTTTTTGTCCGTTAAATGCAGTGGCTGAATCCTTGTACTCTACTAATACAACATGCTCATCATCCGTCTTGTAAATGCGTTTTGCTTTTCCTTCATAAAGTAGTTCCTTCATTGTGGACACTCCTTATTTCGCAATATTGGGAATCTTCAAACTAGATGAAGGGGCAAAACACCTTCTGTTGTTGCCCCATTTCTTTTTTCGTCTTTACAGTCGTCAGTAACACGCTTTCATTTACCTTAAATCCTCTTGATCCAAACTTTCGGTCAACTACAATCCCTCTGCTTGACCGTAAACACTCTTTTTCCAAGGCTTCGGTCGCTTAGGACATTATCCATTCAACCCTAATCGGTCAAAAATCGTATCAACATGTTGGAGATGATAGTTGTAATCAAAACAATCCGCAATTTCCACCGGTGAAAGCAATGAGGTAATTTTTCCCTCTGCTTCAATCAAGCCTCGGAACGGAACTTGTTTCTCCCATGCCTCCATAGCCTTTGGCTGTACCGTGTCATATGCTTCTTCTCGGGATAATCCCTTATCAATCAAAGCCAACAGCACCCGCTGCGAGTAAATTAAGCCAAGTGTCCGTTCCATGTTGCGTTTCATATTTTCCGGATAAACAGTCAAGTTTTTCACAATATTGCCGAAGCGATTTAGCATGTAATTCAAACCAATCGTCGCATCAGGCAAGATGATTCGCTCAGCCGAGGAATGTGAAATATCGCGTTCATGCCAGAGTGGAACATTTTCATAAGCAGTCAGCATGTAACCGCGAAGGACACGGGCTATCCCCGTCATATTTTCCGATCCAATTGGATTCCGTTTATGCGGCATCGCTGATGAGCCTTTTTGTCCTTTTGCAAAAAACTCTTCTACCTCACGCGTTTCACTTTTTTGCAGACCGCGGACTTCCACCGCAAATTTTTCAATCGAAGTCGCAATCAAAGCAATCGTTGACATATAGTGAGCATGTCGATCACGCTGCAACGTTTGCGTCGAGATTGGCGCCCGGCCAAGGTCCAATTTTTCACAAACATACTGTTCCACAAACGGGTCAATATTAGCATAGGTACCAACAGCACCAGATATTTTTCCAAACTCCACTCCTTGTGCCGCCTGTTTAAATCGTTCAAGATTTCGCTTCATTTCCTCATACCATAAGGCAAGCTTTAACCCGAAAGTTGTCGGCTCGGCATGAACACCGTGCGTCCGACCCATCATAACGGTGTATTTATGCTCTGCCGCCTTATTTTTCAAAATCTCAATAAAGTTTTCGATGTCCTTTTGTAAAATCGCATTAGCCTGCTTTAGCACATAGGACAAGGCTGTGTCGACTACATCCGTTGAGGTTAAGCCGTAATGGACCCATTTCCGTTCTTCACCTAAAGTTTCCGAGACCGCTCGGGTAAAGGCCACGACATCATGTCTCGTTTCCGCTTCAATTTCTTTAATTCTCTCAATATTAAAAGAGGCATTTTCGCGAAGCTTTTTCACATCCTCTTTAGGTATGTCACCCAACTCAGCCCATGCCTCGCAGGCAAGAATTTCTACCTCAAGCCAAGCATTAAAGCGATTCTCCTCCGTCCAGATAGCTCCCATTTCAGGTCTTGTATAACGATCAATCATGTTTTATCCTCCGATCTTTTCCTTCACTGTCTTCCAGATGCTGCTCCCTTCAATCTCATGAAGGGCCTCTTCCACATTATCACTTAGAATAGTCACATGTCCCATTTTTCGTTTTATCTTCGCCTCTTTTTTTCCATATAAATGAATCTTCCAGTCTTTCATCGTCGGAATGACCTCATATAGGTTTTCAAGATGCTCTCCTAATAGGTTGACCATAACAGCCGGTTTTAATAGCTCCGTGCTTCCTAAGGGCCAATTACAGATAGCACGAATATGCTGTTCAAACTGTGACGTTGCACAGGCTTCGATTGAAAAATGCCCAGAGTTATGTGGTCGTGGTGCTAATTCATTAACATATAGTGTGCCATCACAAGTTACAAACATCTCAACAGCAAGCGTTCCGACTAATCCAAATGAATCGGCAAGCTGCTTTGCTACTTGAATGGCATTTTCCTTTATAGTCTGTGAAATTCGAGCCGGAACAATCGTTTGATGTAAAATATTCTCTTTATGAACATTTTCGGCTACAGGGAAAATTGCTGTTTCTCCATTAAGTTTTCTCGTTACGATGACAGATAGTTCTTTTTCAAAGGGAATCCATTTTTCTAACACACAAGCACCATGTTGAAGTAGTACTTCTCCCTTTAATAAGTCATGCTGGTCTTTCATCACCAACTGGCCTTTCCCATCATAGCCGCCTCGTGACGTTTTCAGGACAGCTGGATAGCCAACCGTCTTTATTTTTAAAAATAAATCTTCTATTTTGCTGATGATTTCGTATGGGGCAACCTCTGCACCCGCTTCTTGAATGGCGAGCTTTTCCTTTATTCGATCCTGTGTGATGGTTAGCAGCTCTGGACCTTGTGGGACATAGGCCCTGGCACATAGCCAGCTTAACGTATCGGCATCAATGTTTTCAAATTCATATGTTACCACATCACTAATCTGAGCCAATTTGCTGATGGCTTTACGGTCATCGTATGCGCCAATCACTTCAATATCTGCCACTTGTCCGCACGGGGAGTCTGAAGCAGGTTCTAAAACAGCAATTCGAAAGCCTTGAGCCTTAGCAGCAAGAGCCATCATTCTGCCGAGCTGGCCTCCACCGATAATCCCAATTGTTGCTCCCGGTAAGATCGTTTTGTTATGCAAGCTGATCACTACTTTCTAGCACTTCAAGTTGGGTAGCTTCTCTTCTAGCTTCTAATTTATTAGCGAGCTCTAAATCTTCCGTTGCTAAAATTTGTGCAGCCAGCAAACCTGCATTCACTGCACCAGCTTTTCCAATTGCAACCGTCGCCACCGGAACACCGCCCGGCATTTGTACAATCGAGAGTAAGGAGTCGAGCCCATTTAAAGCTTGCGATTGAATCGGAACACCGATTACTGGCAAGGTTGTTTTGGCTGCGACCATCCCGGGAAGATGGGCTGCTCCGCCCGCTCCGGCAATAATAACCTTCAAGCCTCTTTCTCTTGCTTCATTTGCATATGTAAACATTAAATCCGGTGTACGATGGGCCGAAACAACTTTTTTTTCATAAGCAATTTCGAACTGATCAAGCACCTCACAAGCATGTTTCATCGTTTCCCAATCCGATTTACTCCCCATGATGACTCCAACAAGAATTTCCATCACATATCCCCCTTTAAAAAAACCAAATAAAATGCCCGTAACAAATAGCATCTCATGAAGAGAAAGCCATTTGTCCGGGCATAATCATGGCAACAGAAAGTAAGGGAGGCCAAGGAAGTCCCCTTAATGTGCCGAACATATTGACTTTCCCTCATAGTCCAATAATTTACGGTTATTGGGTAGAAACTTATGGGCCATATCCCCATGGATATACGAGGGTAAAGGTAAATTGTTTAATCCGTTAGCTTTATCTTACCAAGCAATTCATCTGGCTGTCAACAAATAAATCGAACATTAATAAAAATTATAGTTATAATGTTCGTGTTTTACTCAATCAATATCGCTTCAAATACTATTTGACGGCCAACAGGTTCATAAATCGTTTCGTTACCTTTTTTAATTTCTTGAAAAATCGGTTTTTCCGTTCGGCGGACAGGAACATAACCTTGCTGTTTCATTCTAGTCAAGCAGTCCTCTATACTTTCATTATCCGCAACTTCAAATTGCATTTTCTTTTTACTCATGAAAATAACTTCCCTCGTTTCACTGTTTTAAAACTGCAGTAGATTATATTTATTTTCGAATCCTAAATGATTCTTATGCATATGTAACAAAATAATATATGTTCACTTCATTCAATTCAACTAAAAGGAGCGTAAAATGAAAAAAATAATACTTCTTACCGTAATTCTATTCGTTGCAATGGTCCCTTTTGATTCCCCTTTCTTAGCAGATACACCAGAAACTAACAACATAAAAGCTGCTTTTATTAGAAGTGATGACTTGTGGATTAAAATGGGAAACAGGGAGCGCAAAATTACCCATGGAGAGTATGTTAGATATCCAAAGTGGTCACATGATGGGCACTGGATTGCTTATCTAAAAGGAAACAAACAGGAGGGGAATAGTTTCGTTACTAACGAACTGTGGCTATACAGTTTGAAAATGGATAAACAATTCAAAGTGAAAACAAATGTAAATAATAATTTTCAATGGGCTCCTCGACAAAATAAAATGGGTTTTCTTGTTAACAATGATTTATTTGTCTTAAATACAGAGCCTACCAAACATTTCCTCGTTACTCAAATAACAAACAATATTGAGAATTTTTCTTGGCTTCCCAATCGCAGTGGTTTTTTAACATCCACTAAGGAAAATAAACAACTAAATTCCGATATCATATTATCAAAAATATATCTCAGGTCGGATCAGCAAAAGCCTGTATTTAAACATTTTTATACAGTTCAAGTCGGAGAAAATGAAATCTATATAAGCACTAGCCAATTTAAATGGTCTCACGACAAAAAGTGGATTAGTTTTTTATTAAACCCAACTGCTTCCGCGTCTGCCGATAGTAATACTCTTTGTTTGTTATCTCATGATGGACAAGCTTTTCAAAGGCTGGATGAAATGCTAAATTATGAGGAATGGTTTGAATGGGCCACCACAAAAGGTTCTCTAGGGTATATAAGTGGTTTTGGCAGAGAAGCAAATCTAAATAAACAATTAAAGCTGGTCAACGTCCCCTCCTTCAACAAAGAACTTTATACACCAAAAGGGTATGTCGACCAGGGGCTTTTTTGGAAAAATGATCGAACAATCTACGTTTCCCGCGCTAAGGAAAATAAAAAGGCTCACCTTGATGAAAGACCATTACCAAGCCTATATGAAATTAATATCTCTACCCATAAAGAGAAACAAGTAAGCTATCCCGAAAAAAATGAAGGTGACTTTGCACCACAATTTTTCCAAAGTCAGCTCTTTTGGGTTAGAACGGATACACAGACCGCCAATATATTCGCTTCCCGAACAGATAATAGGAGGGAAATACAATGGATTAAGAATATTTCTTTAGCAAGCGCGTATTATGCAAGATGGAATTGGGATGAAGTTTTTAGTTTATATAAAGGCGGGCAATTTTGAATGTCCTTTTATACAATACAAAAAAGACAACCCTCATCAGGTTGTCTTTTATTTGCCTGGCAACGTCCTACTCTCACAGGGGCGCCTGCCCCAACTACCATCGGCGCT
>NZ_DALZYO010000047.1:0-39632 GCF_031988165.1 Neobacillus sp. | reverse complement strand
TCTCAGTCGAAGCGCTCCAGTCCATACGCCGATAGGCGGGCGCCTTGCGCTTTTCCATCCACCACTGAATACTTTTACCATAAGCTTCCGATTTAAGAAATTATTAATAGTTCATTAATAGTTTGTTTAGTTTGGTCATCTATTCTTATTATGTTACAACACTATGCATTGAAGGAGGAAGAAAAATGAAGAAGAAAGTGCTGGCTGCCGCTGGTATCAGTGGATTATTAATGGTTGGAGGTGTTTTATCTGCATCTGCATCCACATCTGGATACGAGCTGTTCAAGACGGCTGTTAAAAAAACGCATACCATCAACAGTTTTACGGCTCATACTTCAGCGTCATTATCGGATAATGGCAAGGAGATTTACCTGGTTGATTCCTTGAACAAAGCGAATTTAAAGGATGAATCTGGAAATAGCAATGTAAGTGTTACAAATGGCGGTAAAACGACAAAAGTTGATTATTTTTCAAAAGCGAATCAGACGGTCGTGAAGAGCAGTAAGGACGTTAATTACTATGTAAAAGAAGAAAGTGAACATAAGAAAGAGTTTAAGCATAAGGAGCATAAAGATGAAAACCTCTCACCAAAAATGCAAAAAGATGTAGAGGCAATCTTTGATGCTTTAACAAAAAATTATCAAGATAAGATTACAGCGAAAGATTTAGCGAATGGGAATACCGAGCTACAGCTTGATCTTTCTAAAAATCAAATACCTACCGTTGGACAGGCTGTAGTATCTTTCTTCCTTAAGAACATCGACCAGCAGAAGAATCATATGGAAAAAGCGGAATTCGGTTCTTTGCAGTTTGCTGACCTAAAACCACAGCTTCCACAACTAACAAATAACATAAACGTATCCCGTGTTGTCTTAAAAGGCGTAGTGGATAAGAATGAATACTTAGTCGGTCAAGAAGCCACTATTTATGTCTCCGGTGAGGATGTAAATGGTACACACCATGATCTTGTATTAAAGCTTGCAAATAAATTCGATCAGTTAAATAATTCAAAAGTTACAAACGTTGATTTGACAGGCAAAAAGGTTATCAAAGTACAAGATAAACATACAGGCCATGAAGATTAATTTGCTAAGGTAAAGATTATTACCAATGAGGCAGAGGGGACACTTTCCTCTGCCTTTGGTTAAAAAAATGACTATTACAAGGGGATCCTTGCTTATATAAAACTGCTGTAAAAAGGAGTGAGAGGTGTGCCAGTTCTTGAGCTGCAAAACGTAACAAAACAATATAAAAATGGACGCGGTGTTGAAAATATTAGTTTTTCGGTAGAACATGGTGAGATTTTCGGGTTATTGGGACCAAACGGTGCAGGGAAAACGACATTGATGAAGTGTATCGTAGCATTAAGCCATCCTGAGCAAGGGGAAATATTGATTAATGGTTATAATGTCATGGAACATTTTGAACTGGCGATGCAATCGGTTGGAACACTAATCAGTGGGGTCGAAGCGTTTGATTATTTAACGGCCTATCAAAATCTCATGTTAGCAGCAAGATTATATCCTTCCCTTGAAAAAGGGAGAATTGATGAAGTACTCCATTGGGTAGGCATGGAGGAGCATAAGCATGAAAAAGTGAAGTCTTTTTCAACAGGTATGCGGCAACGTTTATATTTAGCGGCAGCACTACTTTCCAAGCCATCTTTTGTTATTTTAGATGAACCCACAAATGGCCTAGATATTGAAGGGAAACTTGATTTTCAGGAACTTATTAGCCGGTTAGCGAAAGACGAAGGTGTCACCTTTATCCTCTCGACTCATTTAATTGATGAGGTTGAGCGTTTATGTAATCGAATCGCCATTCTTTCAAAGGGGAAAATCATTGCCGAAGTGGATAAAAATCAACTAGCTGAAGGTCAAACCTTTGAATCCTTTTATATTAACCACATTCGTCAAGGGAAGGAAGTGAACCAAAATGCCCAACTTACAAAATGAGTGGAACAAGTTATTACGGAAAAAATCATCCATTGTGTTGTTTTGCCTCTCAGCATTATTCCCTTTACTTGTGGGCCCAGCTATTCAAATGATGCAAAACAAGTTTGGTTTCACAGCTTTTGATGGGGAGTCATTCCCACTCGTGATTTTAAGCTTAGCCGTATCCTTTTACCTACCATTATTATTGGCATTGTGCGTTAGTGATATGTTTGCAGGAGAACAAGAACAAAAAACACTGTCCTTCCTGCTTGTCCGTCCATTATCACGGTTCAAGCTGTTTACTTCCAAGATTGTCTGTACGGGCATATACTTATTGACTCTTTTAATGCTTGTCTGTCTTTCATCATTAATAACAGGGGCGATTTGGCTTGAGAACTTCACATTTAGTGGATTATTAATGAGCTTCACAGCGTTTTTGCTATCATGGTTTCCATTAATGGCAATTGGGATTCTCTTGGTTTTCCTGGCACTATGGTTCGGTTCAAGCAGCAAGGCATTAACATTTTCTATCCTACTTTACCTAGTTATGGTAGTTTTAACCTATCTTTTTCCAGGTATTGCTCAGTGGTTGCCGGCTTATGATAACGATTGGTACCAACGCTGGATAAATAGCGGTTTTACTATGGTTACTATGGGAAGAACGATTTACCTCGTTTCATTTAGTGCATTATTTTTTACAGTAGGCTACTATAAGTTTAGCAGAAAAGAATTCTAATGAAGAAAGTTGTGGAATAGATGTCCATTCGTTTAAGACTTTTATTATCCTATTTGGCAATGATTCTAGTGCCAATATTATTTGTTGTTTTGTCCGGACTTTTAGTGGCTTTACTTTTTAGAGGGGATATAAAAGAATTGCGAAACATCTACTTGCCACCAGAGCATCACCATCATATTTCTGAAAAAAATCAATTATATATTGATTTACACAAGGAAACAATGAAAAACTCAGGAAAATTTTTGGATCAAACCTATTTAAAAAAGATTAACGGTCAATTAAATAAAATGGGTGGCAACTCATTAGTGGTGAGAAAAGGAGATAAAATCATTTACTTACCAGCTAAATTAAAAGGTTTAGATGTGGAGGAACTTCCGCAATTTGGTTTATTTGGTGAAGTTGATCCCGTTGAACAAATTGATCATCAAGTAATCTCGATAAAAAAACTTGATTTTTTCTATCCAGATGGTTCACAAGGTTCATTGTTCTTTGTAACGGATGCAAGCAGTTTTGCTAAATTTGTTCGATCCTCGTTCCCAATTTTATTTATTGTATTGATTGTTATCCTAATCGTAACAAATGGATTGTTGACTTACTATGTGTCAAGAAGTATCATTCGCCCAATTCGAGCATTACAAAAGGCTGCCAAGCATATAAAAGAAGGGGACCTTACCCTTCCAATTCCTGTAACATCCAAGGATGAAATTGGTCAGCTTGCCCAAGGGTTTGAAGAAATGCGTGTTAGGTTAAAAGAATCGATTGAAAAACAGCTAGCCTATGAGGAAAATCGCAAAGAACTAATCGCCAATATTTCACATGATTTAAAAACGCCGATTACCACCATTAAAGGATATGTTGAAGGAATTCGCGATGGTGTAGCTAACAGCCCGGAAAAAATCGACCGCTATATTCAAACGATTCATTCGAAATCTATCGACTTGGATCATATGATTGATGAACTCTTTTTATATTCTAAATTAGACCTCCAGAGCCTTCCTTTTCATTTTGAAACGATTCATTTTGATCACTATCTTCAGGATTTTGTGGAAGAGCTTCGCTTTGATTTGGAAGAAATGAAAGTTGAAATTAACTTAAACATAGATAAAAATGGTGATTACCTGATAATAGGTGATCGTGAGCATCTGAAACGAGTAATAACCAATATTGTCGATAATTCTTTGAAGTATATTGATAAACCGAACAAAGAGCTTTCCTTCTATTTATCCACTGTAGATTCTTTTGTTCTTTTCAAAATGAATGACAACGGCCCTGGGATTTCAGAAGAGAATATACCGATGATTTTTGACCGCTTTTACCGTGCCGATATGGCACGAGGAACGGAAAAAGGCGGAAGTGGACTGGGATTATCCATTGCGAAGCGAATTATCGAAGAGCATCATGGTTCCATCTGGGCGGAAAGTCAACATGGAAAAGGAACAACAATCCTATTTACCTTAAAAAAAGCGGGTGAAGAAAAATGAAACGGATCTTAATTATTGAAGATGATAAGAGTATCGCCGAGCTTGAGCGGGATTACTTAGAAATAGATGGATTTTCGGTTGAGATTGCGCTAACAGGTGATGATGGCTTAAAAAAAGCTTTACGGGAAAAGGTTGATTTGGTGCTGCTCGATCTTATGCTTCCAGGGGTTGATGGTTTTCAAATTTGCAAAGCAATCCGAACGGAAAAGGATATCCCGATTCTTATGGTTTCTGCCAAAAAAGAAGACATTGATAAGATTCGTGGTTTGGGTTTGGGTGCAGATGATTATATCGTCAAGCCATTTAGTCCCAGTGAACTGGTAGCGAGGGTAAAAGCGCATCTGTCTCGTTATCAAAGACTTATTGGAAAGGAACCCCAAAATGACAATATCTTGATACGGGGTCTTCGAATTGATCAAGCTTCAAGACGGGTGTATGTCAATAATCATGAGGTTGTTTTTACCACAAAGGAATTTGACGTATTAACTTTTTTTTCCATGCATCCGAACCATGTCTTTAGCAAAGAGCAATTATTTGAAAAGTTATGGGGCTTTGATTCTTTAGGTGACATTTCAACCGTTACTGTGCACATTCGCAAAATCCGTGAAAAGATTGAAACTGATCCTTCAAATCCTCAATATATCGAGACTGTTTGGGGTGCTGGATATCGGTTTAAAGGGTAATTAAAATAAAAATTTCAAGCATGAAAATTTTTTCCGCAATAACGGACCGTAAAAGCCCCGCTGATTGAAGTTTCACTTTATTAAGTGAAACGTAAAGTCATTCCAAGAAAAGTTTTTATTCTTCAAAAGGTAGGTATATTATGTCACATTTCATTCAGTCTATATTTGATTTGCTTTCAAGCCTTGGTTATTTAGGAATTACCCTTGGCTTAATGGTGGAAGTAATTCCAAGTGAAATCGTATTAGCATATGGGGGTTATTTAATTTCCATTGGAAAAATTTCATTCATTGGAGCTGTGGTAGCAGGGACAATAGGTGGTATTATTGCCCAATGGTTCCTATATTGGTTGGGAAGATATGGGGGAAGACCTCTGCTCGATAAATATGGAAAGTATTTGTTAATCAAACCACATCATATTGATCTTGCTCAACAATGGTTCAGCAAATATGGCTCAGGCGTTATCTTTACAGCCCGCTTTATCCCTTTTGTGAGACATGCCATTTCCATTCCAGCTGGGATTGCCCGGATGTCATTTTCGAAATTTAGCATTTATACCATTTTTGCAATTATTCCTTGGTCCATTCTTTTCCTTTATCTTGGAATGACACTGGGAACAAAATGGGATCAAATTAATCAGGCTGCAAAACCATATGTTACTCCTGCAATCATTAGTGCTTTTATTTTTACTATTTGTTATCTCGTTTATCAATGGAAATTTAAAAAAACGAAACGAAATAGCTAAAAGTATCAGAGGATTATTCTGTTTTCCCTTTTAGTTGTTTCTGAAAATCAATGCACTAACCTTCTGGCAATAAGTGCTCGATGTTTTTTCAATTTGATAGAGCAAATTAGTACAACAATAACAAATCACATGAGGGGATAGTATTGATATGAATAATCAAGAGAAGGATAAAATTCTTATATTATCTGCCTCATTTGGAGACGGACATAAACAGGTAGCAAATGCACTGAGTGAAGCTGTACAATTTACGCTGCCAAATGTTGAGCCAATTATTCTAGATATTATGGAGTGGTTACATCCCAACCTTTTTCCTGTAAGTCATTACTTTTACAGTCGAGTCATTAAAAGGTTTCCTCGAGTGTACAGCTATCTTTATAAGAGAACCCGTGAAAGAAATCCTTTCTCTGTGAAGTTAAATTCTTTTTTTACACTTGGAATGGGATCAATACTTGATATTATAGAAGAAATTCAACCTTCTGTGGTTGTAAGCACGTACCCATTTGCTGCTGGTATCATGTCAAAATTAAAAGAAAATGGTTTAGTTAACATCCCAGCTGTAACAATTATTACGGATTACACAGACCATTCTTATTGGATTCATCCATTTACTGATCAATATATTGTGGGATCTAAGCAGGTAAAGGACCGACTGATTTCTCTTGGAATAGAAAGCGATAAAATTAAACATACGGGTATACCTGTTCGTAAAAAATTTGTGACCACACAGTCTCGAGAGTGTCTCGCAAAGAAATACAATTTGAACTCTAGCCAATTCACTCTCCTTATAATGGGAGGAGGAGAAGGCTTAATTGGAAAGGGGATATCCACCTTCCGTGCTTTAGAGAAACTTTCATCCCCAATCCAAATCATTATTGTTTGCGGTAGGAATAAGAATTTAAAAAATCAACTGGAGGAAGAACTTAGCAGATCAAAGCACCATATTCTCCTCCTTGGATATAGCGAAAATGTAAATGAGTTGATGGCCCTTTCTGATTTAATGATTTCGAAACCTGGGGGTGTAACAACTTCAGAGGCAATGGCGATGGAGCTTCCTTTATTAGTTTATCATCCACTTCCAGGCCAGGAAGAAGATAATGCTAATTTCTTAGTGGAATCTGGTTTAGCAATGCAAGCTGAAAATGATCACGATTTAATTGGAAAAATTGAAAGTGTCATAATGGACTCGAAACCATTATATAGGATGAAACAAAGATCCAGGCAATATCAATCCAAAACCTCCTCCAGTGATGCACTTAAGGTAATTATTCAGACAAGAAACTGTGTAAAAGAACACGAAAATGCTTTATTTACGATGGGAATGAGACAAAGTTTATGAATTTATTGAACTTCTGGGGATTGGTATGATTGGGGAGTATATTGGGAAAATTTATCATGAGGTAAAAAGACGTCCAAGGTATGCGATTGAAAAAGATTTATTTTCTCATCAAATGATTGAGCCGAAAGAATTAAACGCTTTAGTAAAATAGGAGTGCGTATGAAATATCCATTTGTTCGCTTTATTATGGTAGGAATGATAAATACGATAGTGGGATTGTCCGTCATGTACCTTCTGTTACATGCGCTGGGACTTTCCTATTGGATGTCCACTTTCGTTGGCAATGCAATTGGTGCTTGTGTAAGTTTCTTTTTGAACAAAAGCTTTACCTTTAAAAGCAAAGATTCTGTTACAAAAAGTGCGCTTCGCTTTATCATTGTCATTCTGTGCTGTTACTTCATTGCCTATGATATTGGAAGAAGTTTTGTAGTATGGATACTGAAAAATAATGATTTCATCCATTCAAATGTTAAAACCGACCTTTCAGTCCTAGTAGGTACCTGTTTGTACACCGTGTTAAATTATTTTGGGCAAAAGATCTTTGTATTTTCAAAAAAGAATGCAGCCATTAAAGAAAATTTGGGGCTGTCCAATAAGTTACTAAAATAAAGTAGGTGGAGAAAAACGAATAGTTTATCTCCACCTGCTTTATATTTTTTCGATTTTTCCGCCCAGGCGGCTCCCCGGACCGCCCGTGGAAAGCAAAGCGCCTGGAGCGGAAATCAACAGACAAGTTTAGCAACCTAAAAATATGGAGGGGCTGTCCAAAAAGTCATTTACCTGACTTTTTGGACAGCCCCTTTTTTTTATTGTTATAACATGGTACGATATGATAAGTTTTTATAACGTTGAAAAATCACGCCTGAGAGGACCTTCTTATGAATCTAAAACTTCATTTAATTATCGCTTTCATCATAAGTTTAGTCTGCTTGATCGGATTCAGCTTTATTACATTGTTCATAAGTGACCATAAAATTATTGATTTTGATAGCGATGTAATAGCAGCTATTCAAGGACTTGAATCAACATTTTTAACAAAAGTGATGAAATTTTTCACCTTTATTGGTTCAGCGCCGGTTGTTATCATCTTAAGTGTCATTCTAATGGTATTCCTTTATAAAGTATTACATCATCGTTTAGAATTGATACTATTCATTTCTGCTATTATTGGTTCAGCGGTATTAAACCAAATTTTGAAACAGATATTTCACCGGGTTCGTCCAAATTTCCATCGTTTAATTGATATTTCAGGGTATAGTTATCCAAGTGGTCATGCGATGAATGCCTTTACCGTTTATGTCATTATTTCGTTCTTGCTTTGGCGTCACATTGAAAGTAAGTGGGGAAGAAGTCTGTTAATTTTCATTAGTGTCGTCATGATTCTAGGTATTGGAATAAGTCGAATTTATTTGGGGGTACATTATCCTAGCGACATTATTGGGGGATATTTGGCCAGCGGATTCTGGTTAACAATTGCTATTTGGTTTTTCCAATTTTATAAAGAAAAAGGTTATAATAAGAAATATAAACGAGGTGAATGATGGTTGTTTGATTAAATCATAATGATCCACCTAATGAAACATTGGAGTGATACATATTATCAGAAATAGTATTCCTAACCTTTTTACCCTTGCTAATTTATTTTTTGGATTTTTATCAGTTATGTACTCAGCGCAAGGAGATTATAAGAATGCAGCTATTCTTATTTTAATTGGCATGATGCTTGACAGTATGGATGGCCGAATAGCCAGAATGCTGCGCGTAGAAAGTGAACTTGGAAAAGAACTTGATTCACTTGCCGACATTGTTACTTTTGGAGTAGCTCCTGCGATGATGGCCTATTATGCTTATTTTTCTTTCTTCGGGACTGTCGGGATGGCTGTTGCCGGTCTTTTCCCATTATTCGGAGCATATCGGTTAGCGCGATTCAATATTAATGCTGTGAAATCATCCTTGCAGTTTTTTACAGGTGTCCCGATTACGGCAGCGGGGGGATTATTAACCCTCTTAACTTTGTTTCATGGGAAAATGCCGGGTTTCATCTTTGTGATAGCCTTTTTCCTACTTTGCTATTTGATGGTAAGTACAATTAAAATTCCTAGTCTGAAGGATATCCCACTGCCAAAATACGGTATTATTATCACCCTTTTTCTAGGCTACGCAATTTACATTGTCTTCAAAAAAGAACAGCATCGATTCCCTTATTTCATCTATGTAGCAATACCATTATATGTAGCCTTCATCGGATACCAATTGATCAAAACAAAAAGAAAAAATAATCCAAAATAAAAATGGGTGTCAGGCACCATGTGAAATTTTCACATGGTGCCTGACACCTTTTTTTAACACCTTTTTTCTATCTTTACATCCCGAACGACATAACCCAAATCGATCCTGCAACGGTTACTGCTGCGATAAATACTCCATATATAACGTTTATCGTTTGGGAATTACCGTCTTCACCTTCTTTTAAATGCATGAACATAAAGAGTTGAAGACCTGCTTGGACTATAGCAAGAGTGCCGATGATCCAAATAATCGTATTAAATGATAAAGATGTTTTTAAAGCAACGAATAGAGCTGCGAAGGTTAACACCAATGACAAAACAAATCCAAATACTTGTGACTTTGGAAATCCTTTTGTATGATTATCCATTGTTTACACCAACCCTTTTAAATAAACAAATGTGAAGATAAAGATCCAAACTACATCAAGGAAGTGCCAGTATAAGCCGATAATAAACGTCTTACGTGCAGTTACAGGCGTCAATCCTCTTTTTAATATTTGGATGATAACCATAGTCGCCCACCCGATACCCATACTAACGTGCAATCCATGAGTTCCTAATAGAACAAAGAAGCTCGATAAGAATGCACTTGTTTGCATGGTTGCACCTTCGTGAACATAATGAATAAATTCGGAGATCTCCATGCCGACAAAACCAAGTCCAAGTAATAGAGTAATAATTAACCAGGTTAATAGACCCTTCTTGTTATGACGGTGCATTTCATAGATGGCGATCCCACATGTAAAACTACTTGTTAAGAGTAGGATAGTTTCTATCATCACACCTTTTATATCGTAAAGTTCATGTGGTGTCGGGCCACCTGCATAGCGAGTGCTTAAAACTGAATAAGTTGCAAAGAGAGTCGCAAACAAAACAATCTCTGCACCTAAGAACATCCAAAAACCTAGAATATTCATCCTATTTTGCTCTGTTTGGTATTCGAGTGGAAGCGATGTATTCACATTAGTTGACATGTTTTTCCACTCCTTTTTCTTTGTTTTGCCATCCATTTTCTATCTCCTTAATTTCATCAACAGGAACATGGTAACCATCATTGTAATCAAAAGAACGAATAGCTAAGCAAACCAAGATACCTAAAGCTGCAACAAGAGCAGCAATTTTCCACTCAAAAACCAAGAGGAAGCCGGATATACCAAAGACGATACTCATGATAAATGGGAGACCAGAATTGCTTGGCATGTGGATTTCTTCAAGCTCATCATTGTTGAATTTTAAGCCTTTATTCTTTTTCTTCATGTACCAGAAAGCATCAAGAGAGGTCACTTCTGGTATCTTTGCAAAATTATAGAATTGAACGGGTGATGCAGTTGCCCACTCGAGTGTTCTTGCATCCCATGGATCGCTGGATATATTACGGTCTGCATAGCGAGCGCTCCAATAAATGTTATAGCAGAAGAAAGCGAAACCGATGGCTAAAATACCTGCACCAATAGCTGAAACGAGCATTAGCGGACCAAATCCGGATTCAGCTGAGAACGTATAAGCACGTCTTACCGCACCATTTAATCCTAGGAAGAACATTGGCATGAAGGTCATATTGAAACCAATGACAAACAACCAGAAATGAAGTTTTCCAAGTTTTTCGTTAAGCATGTGACCAAACATTTTTGGCCACCAATAATATAGACCAGCAAATACGGCGAAGACAACACCAGGTATTAATACATAGTGGAAGTGTGCCACAAGGAAAAGGGTGTTATGATACTGATAATCTGCTGCACCCATCGCAAGCATTACACCTGTAATACCACCTATTAAGAAGCATGGGATAAAGGCAAGTGCCCAAAGCATGGCAGTTGTAAATTGAATGCGACCTTTTCTCATCGTAAATAACCAGTTAAACATTTTTACGCCAGTCGGTATCGCAATCATCATCGTTGTAATCGAGAAAATGGAGTTTACTCCTGGTCCGGCACCCATGGTAAAGAAGTGATGGACCCAAACTAACATACTAAGAATGGCAATTCCGACAATTGACCCAACCATTGATTTATATCCAAATAAAGTTTTACGGGAAAATGTTGAAATAACTTCAGAGAACATCCCAAATGCAGGTAGGACTACGATGTAAACTTCTGGATGACCCCATAGCCAGAATAAATTGACCCACATCATATCCATTCCACCGCCACTAAGCGTAAAAAAGTGGGTTCCAAAGATGCGGTCGAATGTCATTAAAGCTAGGGCAACTGTAAGAATTGGGAAAGACGCTGCAATAATTATCGATGTAACAAATGACGTCCATGAGAACATTGGCATTTTCATAAGCGTCATGCCTTTTGCTCTCATTTTTAAAATTGTTACGATAAAGTTAATCCCAGTCATTAATGTACCAATCCCGGCAATCTGAAGCGCTACGGCATAAAAGTTATTACCTACCCCTGGACTAAACTCTTTTCCAGCAAGAGGGAAATATGAAGTCCAACCTGCATCAGGTGAACCACCAATAACAAACGAAATATTAAACAACATGGCACCACTAAAGGTTAGCCAGAAGCTAAGAGCGTTCAATTGAGGGAAAGCTACGTCGCGAGCCCCAATTTGTAGTGGAACGATCACGTTCATAATTCCAATTAAGAATGGCATAGCCATGAATAAGATCATTACGACACCATGTGTTGTGAAGACTTCATTATAATGTTGTGCATCGAGTAATTGTCCATCTGGTGTTGCGGTTTGGGCTTTCATTAATAAACCGTCCATACCACCGCGGAAAAACATTAATACACCAACAAGGATATACATAATCCCAATACGTTTATGATCTACGGTCGTAAGCCACTCTGTCCATAGCCATTTCCACTTTTTTAAATATGATACTAAAACAACTATTCCAATCATCGTTAACAGAATCGCAATTTGTGATCCTAAGATTAGCGGGTCGCCGGTAATAAAAACCCTATCCCATTTAATGCCCATTGTGTTCGCCTCCATTAGAATCCCCATCCATTTTCATATTCATATCCATGGATTTATCATCCGTTTTCCCAGCTTTGTTCTTTTGGTTATCCGGCTGTTTAAAAATCTGTCCTGGATAATCATGATTTCTGTACAATTCAGGGAACGTATACGTTTTCGAATTCATATCACCATGGTTGACCCAGGCTAAATGATTGTTTGAAAAAGTAAGTCGTCCTAAGTGAGTTGGCTTCAAAAGATCTATATATTTCTTTTCCGTTAACTTCGGTGCAGTTTTCTTTACATCTTTTACCCATTTATCAAATGCTTGTTGGGATTTGGATTCAACCGTGAATTCCATATCGGCATATCCTTTACCATTGAAGTTGGTGTTTTTTCCTAGATATTCTCCAGGATGATCTGCTACTAGGTACAATTGTGTTTCCATTTTATTCATTGTGTATTTTTGCCCGCCTAAGGCTGGTACCCAAAAAGATTGCATTGTACCTGCAGAAGTAAGCTTAAACTTAACGGGTGTACCGACAGGAATGTTAACGTAGTTAACGGTTTCTATCCCTTGTTCAGGATAGCTAAAAATCCATTTCCAGTCAGCAGAAGTAACATTTATCGTGATTGGCTTTTTATTTTCATAGCCTTCAGGTACTTTTTCAAGTTTGTAAATTGTATTTACCGTCGGGATTGTCAAAGCGATAACGATAAGAATTGGGATCGCTGTCCAAATGATTTCCAATTTTGTACTGCCGTGTTCCTCGGGGGGTTCGTAATCTTTATTATCAGGTCTTGCTCGGTATTTCCAAACGATATAACCAAATAAACCAAAAACGACAACAACAATAAGAAGCATGAAAACAAGTGACCAATTAATCAAGCCGAGTATTTCTCTTGCCACAGGCCCTTTCGGTTCAAAGACAACCATATTCGAATCGCAGCCGCTTAAAAGTAGTACTGGCAAAAAAGCTAAAAGTGGAGCTAAATGGTTCTTTTTAAACATTTCTGTTTCTCCCTTTCGATGGTTGTATAAGCTTTGATAAACATTGCGTGAATCTATTCACAAACTAAAATGAATGACGCCTTGTTTTTAACGAAACACACCGGTAATAAAATTAAATTAATTATTATTTAATATTAATTATAGTAGGTATTTTTCCTATCACTATATTAACAACATAGTTATGATGTTAATATAGTTTTTTGAAAAAAGATGTGACAAATTTGTTAAGGATTTATTATGCTAAATTAGGAATGGTTTGGAAAGGTAATTCACTTACCAGTAAAAACTGATTTATTATTCTGTAATTACTAAAAAATTGTCTATTTAAGAATAATAGTGAGATAATATGAATGAATACATAGAAAGAGGAGAGCAATTAAACATGAAGGTTAAAATTAATCGCCATGCAGCAAAAGCATTGAAAAAAATGTTGGAACAAGAAGAAGATAAAGGGAAACTGTTCCGCGTTTATATCACCAGTATTCACGGAGATCACGCTCACTATGATTTGATGATGGATACTCCTACAGAAAAGGATGAAGTGGTCAAAACCGATAAAGATATCGATTTTATACTTGAAAAAGAAAATGAGTATTTGGTTGGTGTTTGGATCCAGCTTTTCCATGTTCCGAAAGAGGAATGGCTGATTACCAATCCTGCAAAAGGCAGCCACCATCATCACCATTAATTTTGAATCTGGTAAAAACGCATGGAGCCTCACAAATCCAGGCGTTTTTTTTTCGTAAAAATTTTCAAAATCCTTGAAATTGTCCGCTATTTTTTCATATAATCCTATTATTGCTAACTATGAAAAAAGGAGATAATTTATGATTCGGCGTTTCTTTTCTTATTATCGACCGCACAGAAGGCTATTCATCATGGATTTTAGCAGCGCAGTTATCGTTGCGGTTCTGGAATTAGCTTTTCCACTTGCGGTTAAATGGTTTATTGATGAATTGCTGCCAGGTGGCGATTGGTCAACAATTGTGTCTGTTAGTATCGGACTTTTCCTTGTTTATTTATTGAGCACCTTCTTGCAGTTTATTGTGAATTATTGGGGCCATAAGCTCGGAATTAATATTGAAACAGATATGAGGCAAGAACTGTTTGAACATGTCCAAAAACAATCGTTTCGTTTTTTTGATAATACCAAAACCGGACATATTATGAGCAGAATTACCAATGACCTCTTTGATCTTGGCGAACTTGCCCATCATGGTCCAGAAGATGTATTTATCGCGTTGATGACCTTTATCGGTGCTTTCTGGATCATGTTAACAATTAACGTCAAGTTAGCGTTGGTTGCCGTAATAATCCTACCATTTCTAATCTTACTGGTTGTCGTCTGTAATTTAAAAATGAACAAAGCTTGGAGTCAAATGTATTCTAGTATTGCAGATGTTAACGCACGAGTTGAAGATAGTGTATCAGGCAGTCGTGTCGTTCAATCGTTTACAAATGAAGGGTTTGAGATTGCTAGATTTAAAAAGAATAATCAGACATATAGGGGGGCGAAGCTTGGCGGTTATCGCGTTATGTCATATAGTCTTTCAGGTATTTATATGATGACGCGACTGATCACGATTATCGTGCTTGTTTATGGTGCTTGGCTAAGTTTCTCCAACCAGCTGTCCTACGGAGAACTCGTCGGGTTTGTTCTTTATATCAATGTTCTTTTTAAACCAATTGATAAAATCAGCGCCATTATGGAGCTGTATCCAAAAGGAATGGCAGGATTCAAACGGTTTATCGACCTGATTGATTCTGAGCCTGAAGTGAAGGATATAGTGGACGCGGTGGAAGTTGCTTCACTAAAAGGAAATATCGTCTTTGATGAAGTTTCATTTCGCTACGATTCGCATAAATCTGTTTTAGAAAATATTAATTTGGATCTCCGTTCAGGTGAGACGGTTGCCCTTGTTGGCCCATCGGGGGCTGGTAAGACAACCATTTGCTCTTTGATTCCCCGGTTTTATGATGTGAATAGCGGAGGGATTTATATTGATGGTCTTGATATCCGTGATATGACCAAAAAATCCTTGCGTTCACAAATAGGAATCGTTCAGCAGGATGTATTCCTATTTACAGGGACACTACGCGAAAATATTGCATACGGAAAACAGGATGCAACCGATGAGGAAATTGCTGAAGCAGCAGGTCGTGCTCATCTTGAAAAATTCATTGCTTCCTTACCTGATGGCTATGAGACACAAATTGGTGAGAGGGGCTTAAAGCTCTCTGGCGGCCAAAAGCAGCGGCTTGCGATTGCACGGATGTTTTTGAAAAATCCACCAATCTTGATTTTGGATGAAGCTACCTCTGCTCTTGATACCGAAACTGAAATGGTCATTCAGGAAGCTTTGACAGAACTTGCCCAAAACAGAACCACTCTTATTATTGCCCATAGGCTTGCAACGATTCGTAATGCCGACCGCATTATCGTCGTGACTGAGGACGGTATCGCTGAAGAGGGCAGACATGATGAGCTTATTGAGCAAGGTGGTATTTTTGCAAACCTTCATCGGGTGCAGTTTCAGCAATAATCTTTATAGAATTATTTTCTGTAAATGGGTAATTTATTCTTAAAAAAATTTTAGTTCTTTTTGGAATTAGCTGTGTATAAGAAGATAATTGAAGGGCTAAAATAATTGGGCAAGTATAATTTGCAAAATCATGTAATTGTTACATGCTAGGAGGCTACAAAGAAATGGAACATGGTAAAGTAAAATGGTTTAACAGTGAAAAAGGTTTTGGGTTCATTGAGCGTGAGGGTGGAGAAGATGTATTCGTTCACTTCTCGGCAATTCAAAGTGAAGGATACAAGTCCTTAGATGAGGGTCAAGAGGTTACGTTTGAAATCGAAAATGGCCAACGTGGACCACAAGCGGTAAACGTTCGTAAATCATAATGACCAATGAATAAAACAGACTCCATCATTCGGAGTCTGTTTTTTCGTTAGCAGGCAAAGAGGCGTTTGCGATTTTTAATTTTTTTGAATCTCTTTGACTCTGCCAACTTGTCCATTGGTTAATCTTACTTTAATTCCATGTGGATGAAAACTAGATTTGGTCAATATATCCTTAACTACCCCTGCTGTAAGAGTGCCACTTTTTTGATCCGCTTTTAGGACTATTTTGACAAAAGCACCGGGGAGAATTTCTTTTCTATTTTGACCGTTAGACACCCATTTTTCTCCGAGAATTACTCACTTTTTTCGTCTGCTGGCTCTTCATCTGTTTGGTTGTTTGTGAATTATTTGAGCCGGAATTTCCTGCCGCTGCTTTGTTTTTCTTGTTTTCAAGCTGCAGCTTCATAGCTTCCTGTAAACTAATTTTCCTTTTTGGCTCTTCTATTGTCTTTTTTTCATTTGTATCATTCATTGTAATCCTCCTAAACCTTATTAAATACAGTATAATCTATTTTCCACCAGATTAAAATTTATCATTAAAAAACTGCTATGAAAAATTTAACGATTGTTTATTTTGTATTATTCTAAACTTTCAATTAATACGGAAACATGGTAGAATAAAAGATAGGTGATGTCCTTCCACTATTTTCTATCTGCAACTAGGGCACGACTTCACAATTCACTTAAATAGAAATTTTTAGGACGTTATTCAGCAATTTTGGAATAACGTCCTTTATTTTTAATACCTATATTATAGTGGTAGATGTCTTTTTTAATAAACAATATTACTTTATATTTATTATAATTTAGTATTGATTATTTATAAATTTATATTATAATTTAGTTATTGGCTCTAAAAAATAATTTACGAGGTGATGAAGTGAGTAATGAAAACAAACACTTAACAACGGGAACTGGAGCTCCAGTCGGTGATAACCAAAACTCAATGACAGCAGGAATGCATGGACCGACATTAATTCAAGATGTACACTTAATTGAGAAATTGGCTCACTTTAACAGGGAACGTGTGCCTGAGCGTGTTGTGCATGCTAAGGGGGCAGGAGCACATGGTTACTTCGAAGTGACAAATGACATGTCAAAATACACAAAAGCCAAGTTGTTTAATGGGGTTGGTAAGCGTACACCAATGTTTATTCGATTCTCAACAGTAGCGGGTGAACTAGGCTCTTCCGATACTGTTCGTGACCCTCGTGGATTTTCAGTCAAGTTTTATACAGAAGAAGGAAATTATGATCTTGTCGGAAATAACACTCCTATTTTCTTTATTCGTGATGCTATTAAATTCCCTGATTTCATTCATACGCAAAAAAGAGATCCAAAATCACATTTGAAAAATCCAAATGCCGTCTGGGATTTCTGGTCCTTATCACCTGAATCTTTACACCAAGTTACATACCTAATGGGTGACCGTGGGATTCCTGCCACACTTCGTCATATGAATGGTTATGGAAGCCATACATTTAAATGGGTAAATGCTGACGGAGAAGCTGTTTGGGTAAAATACCACTTTAAAACAGAACAAGATGTCAAAAACATGACGAATGAAGTTGCAGCTAAATTAGCAGGTGAAAACCCTGATTATCATACAGAAGATTTGTTTAATGCCATTGATAAGGGCGACTTCCCAGCATGGAAATTACATGTGCAAATTATGCCATTTGAAGATGCCTTTTCATATCGCTTTGATCCATTTGATGTCACAAAGGTCTGGTCACATAAGGATTATCCGTTAATAGAGATAGGGCGGATGGTGCTTAATCGCAATCCTGAAAACTATTTTGCAGAGGTGGAACAGGCTACATTCTCACCAGGAACAATGGTACCAGGTGTTGAGGCTTCTCCTGATAAGATGCTTCAAGGTCGTATCTTCGCTTATTCTGATGCGCACCGTTATCGTGTCGGACCGAATCATAACTTGCTGCCAATTAACCGGCCAAAAGTGGAAGTAAATAACTATCAACGTGACGGTGCAATGCGGTCTGACAATAATGGCGGCGGTTCGGTTTATTATGAACCAAACAGCTATGGAGGACCTAAGGAAACACCTGAACATAAGCAAACAGCCTTCCAGGTGACAGGTGTGGCTGAACAGGTTGCTTATGATGAGCACGACCATTACACGCAAGCGGGTGACCTTTATCGTTTAATGTCAGAAGAGGAGCGCTCAAGGTTGGTGGAAACGGTCGTAGGTGCCATGAAGCCAGTTGAGAGAGAGGACATCAAGCTTCGTCAGATTCAGCATTTTTACAAAGCAGATCCTGAGTATGGTGAGAGAGTCGCAAAGGGCTTGAATTTAGCGATACCGCAAGAAGTTAAATAATCTAGTTAACTATTAAAAAAAGAATACTAAATGCATAAATGATTTTTAAAACCCAGTGACCCTAAAATAATAATTGTTCAAGCAGCGGAACCATGTCTCCGCTGCTTTTTTTATCTATTTTAATACTATTTTAAAAAAATGGTTATTACGGAAAATTATGGTAAAATGATGTTTTTTGTCGTTATTTTATTATTTAGCCATTATAAAACTGATGATTTAGTCGAATTTTCTTTGCAGGATTTTAAGGGATATTTTTAGAATTATAGAAATAAGATAGAGATTAAAGGGGGGATTTGCTTGGATATCCAAGTGATCGAAAAAGAAGATATAAATGTAGTTGGAATTTGTTGGAATGGCACATATTCACAGTTGGGAACAATTTCGAGTCTCTTTAGAAACATGGAGCAACGTCTTGATGAAGTATCATATCAGACAGATGAACCAGTTTTGATTGCCCCATTTCACAGCCGGGAAACGGAGCTTACCTATTATGTAACCAAACCAGTTGAAAAAATCAGTCAAATCCCTGCAGGTATGGTCGGTTTTACGATTCCCAGTAAAAACTATGTTTTCACTACCTATAAGGGCAGTCTGGATGGAGTTGAAAATACATACCTACAAATGTTCTCTTGGATGCAAGAGTATGGCTATGAACAGGATCATCATGCATTAAGTTTAGAAATCTATAAAGAAAAATATAAACACCAAAATGCGAATGGTGACCTGTATTTTGAGATATATTTACCAGTAAAGTCTTATAAAAAAAATAATCAATGAAAGAAATAAATTTAATTAATAGTAATGTGATTTTTGGGAGGAGTACCACCTCCCATTATTTTTTTGCTTCTTTTCAGGGCTTTGTTTTGTGCATTTCCCTTTACTGTTTGAATTAAGTATAATAACATATAAATGTATATTCGAATAATTTCCTTCGGGGTCAGGTGAAATTCCTAACCGGCGGTGATGAAGCAATGCTTCTTAGTCCGTGACCCGGTTAACATATTTTGTTAAACGGTGGATCTGGTGAAACTCCAGGACCGACAGTTAAAGTCTGGATGGGAGAAGGAAAAGGCAGGATTAAGGGTAGGGTGAATTGTACCTATTTTTAAGCCTTAATTTTCTATTGTCTTTTTTCAGGACCCTGAAGACCTTTTGTCTTCAGGGTCTTTTTATATCCTTTTTAAGGGAGTAAGGACTATGAACGATACCGACTACATGAAATTAGCTTTAAATCTTGCCAAAGGCACGTTGGGGCAAACATCACCCAATCCCGTTGTTGGTGCCGTACTGGTGAAGGAAAATCAAATTATTGGCATGGGGGCACATTTAAAAGCGGGTGAACCTCATGCAGAGGTACATGCTATTCAAATGGCTGGAGATAAAGCAAAAGATTCAACCTTGTATGTAACACTCGAGCCATGCAGCCATTTCGGAAAGACACCGCCCTGCTCAGATTTGGTAATAAAGACAGGTGTGCGTAAAGTATTTGTTGCAACTACTGATCCAAATCCCCAAGTTGCAGGTACAGGTATGGAACGAATGAAAAAGGCAGGAATCGAAGTGGAAGTTGGAATGCTGCAACAGCAGGCACTAGAGCTGAATAAAGCCTTTTTCTATAACATCCAAACAAACCTTCCCTTTGTCACCTTGAAATCTGCTGCCAGTTTGGATGGAAAAACGGCAACAGTAACCGGTGAAAGCATGTGGATTACAGGTGAGGAAGCGAGAAGTGATGTTCATCAATTGCGCCATCAGCATGACGGGATTTTAGTTGGTGTAAATACGGTAATACAGGATAATCCCAGCTTGACGACAAGGCTTGAGACAGGTGGTAAAAACCCAATTCGGATCATATTGGATACTCATCTGAGGACACCGCAGAACGCGAAAGTAATTAAAGATTTTTTGGCACCAACATGGCTTATCACAGGGGCTGAAGTCGACCAAAAACGAGTAGAACAGTTTACCGAAATAGGGATTGAAGTGATTAAATTGGAAAAACAGCAGATAATCATTAAAGATCTGTTAGTGACTTTAGGAAAAAGGGGAATCACTTCGCTTTTTGTCGAAGGCGGATCAGAAGTGCATGGCAGTTTTTTAAAGGAACGTGCCTTCCAACAAATCATTACCTATATTGCACCGAAATTAATAGGTGGAAAACTAGCCCCAACCCTATTCGGTGGTGAAGGAATTGAAAAAATGGCCGAGGCTGTTTTGCTGAACATTAAACAGGTGGATATGATTGGCAGCGATATAAGAATTATCGCTGAACCTAAGTAAGGAGCAGGAATTATTATGTTTACCGGAATCATTGAGGAAATTGGGGTAGTCTCGAATATCCAACGGACAGGTGAGTCGTTTGTTCTTACATTAGATGCGAAAAAAATCCTTAAAGATGTGCATCTTGGAGACAGCATTGCTGTCAACGGCGTATGCCTAACAGTTACAACTTTTTCAGGCAATCATTTCACGGTAGATGTGATGCCGGAAACAGTCAATGCGACCAGTTTAAAGATGGTTAAGCGGGGTTCCAAAGTTAATTTGGAAAGGGCAATGGCAGCTGGTGGAAGGTTTGGCGGTCATTTCGTCTCAGGACATATCGATGGAACAGGAGTTATTAAAAGTAAACAGGCCTTCGAAAATGCAGTTTATTATACAATTGAAGCCGATGAAGAATTGTTAAAGTATGTGATATTAAAAGGTTCCATTGCAGTGGATGGGACAAGCCTTACTGTCTTTGGCGTAACGGAAAATAGTTTTACGATATCACTAATTCCACATACATTGTCGGAAACGGTCTTGGGACTAAAGGGTTCCGGGGATATCGTCAATTTAGAATGTGACATGATTGGAAAATACGTTGGACATTTTTTTAACAAGATGACATTAGATAATCAGCAAAAAAGTAGGACAGCGATAACCACGAAATTTTTAGAAGAAAACGGCTTTTTATAATCGATAATTCGGAAAAACTTGGTTTAGCCAGGGTTTTGTAATATAAAGAGGAGTGATATGGCGTGTTTAATACAATTGATGAAGCCATAACTGATTTAAAAGAAGGAAAGGTTGTCATTGTTTGCGATGACGAGGATAGAGAAAATGAAGGGGACTTTATCGCCCTAGCTGAAAAAACTTCACCAGATGTGATTAATTTCATGGTCACCTATGGACGAGGACTCGTATGTGTTCCTATCGAGGAAGAATTAGCACAAAAACTTGACTTACTCCCGATGGTTTCAAACAATACGGATTCACATGGAACTGCTTTTACTGTAAGCATTGACCATAAATTTTCAACAACTGGGATTTCTGCCTTTGAACGTTCCGCCACAGTTTTAAGCATGCTGGATCCAGCGTCTAAAGCTGCTGATTTTAAAAGACCTGGTCATATTTTTCCGCTTATAGCTAAAAAAGGTGGGGTGCTGCGAAGAACAGGACATACGGAAGCAGCAGTAGACCTAGCTAAATTATGTGGCGCCAAGCCTACCGGGGTCATTTGTGAAATCATGAATGAGGACGGTACGATGGCGCGTGTTCCTCAGCTTCGTAAAATTGCTGATAATCTAAACGTGAAAATGATAACGATAAAAGACTTGATTGAATACAGAAACAAAAAGGATAACTTAATTAAACGAGAAGTAGAAATTAATTTACCTACAGAATTTGGCACCTTTAAAGCGGTCGGTTATTCGAATCTTGTTGACGGAAAAGAGCATGTCGCCTTAGTGAAGGGTGAAATTGATCCTGAAACTCCTGTCCTTGTTAGAGTTCACTCAGAATGTTTGACAGGTGATGTTTTCGGTTCGTACCGCTGTGATTGCGGACCACAGCTCCATGCTGCCTTAAGCCAAATTAATCATGCGGGGAATGGAGTCCTGTTGTATATGCGTCAGGAAGGCCGTGGTATCGGTTTGCTAAATAAACTAAGAGCCTATAAGCTTCAAGAAGAAGGCTATGATACCGTAGAAGCCAATGAAAAGCTTGGTTTTGGTGCCGATTTAAGAGAATACGGCATTGGAGCCCAAATTTTGAAGGATTTAGGCATAAAAAAAATGCTGTTATTAACGAATAACCCACGAAAAATAAAAGGTCTAAAAGGATATGATCTTGAGGTAGTGGAACGGGTGCCGCTACAAATGGAAATGAGAACGGAAAATGCCAATTATTTAAGAACAAAGCACGATAAACTTGGTCATTTGTTTCATTATTAAACAATAAGTATATGGAGGTTTCCACAATGGGAAATATTTTCGAAGGAAATTTGGTAGGATCTGGATTAAAAGTAGGTATCGTGGTTGGTCGGTTTAACGAATTCATTACAAGTAAATTATTAGGCGGTGCGCAGGATGCCCTTAAAAGACATGGAGTCAATGAATCCGACATTGATATCGCCTGGGTTCCAGGTGCATTTGAAATTCCATTGATCGCTCAAAAGTTGGCCAATAGTAAAAAATATGATGCTGTTATCACACTCGGTACAGTCATTCGAGGTTCCACTCCTCATTTTGATTATGTATGTAATGAAGCGGCAAAGGGAGTCTCCACGACTGCATTAACTAGTGGCATTCCTATTATTTTTGGAGTGTTAACAACTGATTCGATTGAACAGGCCATCGAGCGTGCCGGAACTAAGGCAGGTAATAAGGGCTGGGATGCAGCAGTTGCGGCAATCGAAATGGCTAACCTTTGCAGAAATATTGAACAATAAAACACAATACCTAGAATTCATTGTTGGTCAGAATTGAAGGTATTTCTTGGTTTCCTCACCAGGGAAAGGGTTAATCTGGAAATAATAAATAATATAAAAAGTTCCTACTTAAATAGAGTGTTAAATTAAAGCAAAAAACATATACAAACCATTCCACTTTTTTTATAATAGAATTAACAAAATAAAATTGATTAAAATTGGGTGCTGAAATCTTATTGGAAGATTTTTAGCTTAAAAGGGAAGTTTGGTTAAAAGCCAACGCGGTCCCGCCACTGTAAATGGGAGCAACCTATAAAATGTCACTGTCAATGAGATGGGAAGACATAGGAAGTGATGATCATGAGCCAGGAAACCTGCCTAATTCTTGTGCGCCAAAAAACCTACGAGGATAGGGGGGTGTTGAAGGCTAGACTCCTTTTACTTTATGTTAGTAATTGAATCTAATCGAACCAACATCTTCATGTTATATGGAGATGTTTTTTTATTGGCACAAGTAGGATTTATTTTTGTTACGGTCATTATATTTAAACAGAAAGCAGGGAGAAAAAATGAAGAAATTGTATTCTTTATTGTTAATAGTATTATTAACAGTAGGAGCTTTAGCAGGTTGTGCTGAAAAGAAGGATCAAGTTAATGAGGGTAATAAAGCAAGTGTTGAGAAAAAAACGGAAGTCACTTTTCCAGTTACCATAAAAGATGCATTAGGTAATCAGGTTGTTTTAGAAAAGAAGCCTGAAAAGATTGTCTCATTGTTGCCAAGTAATACGGAAATTGCCTATTCCTTAGGTCTAGGGAAAGAAGTTGTCGGTGTTTCTGATTATGATAATTATCCTGAAGATGTCACGAAAAAAGAGAAAATTGGCGGACAAGATATTAATTTGGAAAAAATTATCTCCTTGAAGCCCAATTTAGTATTAGCTCATGCCTCTTCCGCCCATAATTCAAAAGAAGGGCTACAGCAGTTAAAAGATGCCGGAATTCCAGTGCTTGTTGTCAATGATGCGCAAAATTTTGAACAAGTGTATGATTCCATTAGTATGGTTGGCAAAGCTACTGGAGAAACAAAAAAAGCAGACGAAATCATCAAAGGAATGAAGGACAAACTAGCTGAAATTATCGCAAAGACGAAGGGAATAAAAGAAAAGAAAAAGGTATTGGTTGAAGTATCGCCCGCTCCAGACATATATACCGCTGGAAAGAAGACTTTTATGGATGAAATGTTAAGCTCGATTCAAGCGGAAAATATCGCAAATGATCAAGAAGGCTGGATCAAAATTGATCAAGAAGCAATGATAAAACGAAATCCCGATGTTATCATTACTACATATGGGTACTATGTAAAAAATCCGGCTGAACAAGTATTAAATAGAAAAGGCTGGGAAACTGTTAATGCTGTAAAAAACAAGCAAGTAATCGATGTCGATTCTGATCGTGTAACTCGCTCAGGTCCAAGGGTCGTTGAAGGAGTAGAAGATCTTGCAAAGGCTATCTATCCTGAAATTTTTAAATAATAAGTATGTTGCTTATGGAGTAGCTGGGATTTTTCTGTTTATTTCTATTTTATTAGGGATTTCAATAGGATCTGTTCACGTTTCGATGGTAACTATTATTCAAATTATTTGTGCTAAATTATTTGGGGGTATTTCACTAGGGTCTATTGACCCGATGTATTCAAGTATTGTGTTGAATATTCGTCTACCTAGAGTAATATTAGCAGGCCTAGTTGGGGCAGCTCTTGCAATTTCAGGAGCGGCCTTTCAAGGTCTATTAAGAAACCCGTTAGCAGATCCATATACATTAGGTGTATCTTCTGGGGCGTCAGTGGGGGCGGTCCTGACCTTGTTTTTTCATCTATCCATCCCATTTATAGGTTCCTTCACATTACCATTACTTAGTATCCTATTTTCCTTTTTTACCATCTTTTTAGTACTTGCTTTTGCCCGGAAAATCGAGCGCTCAATGAGAGTGGAGACGATTATATTAACGGGTATCATCTTTAGCTCCTTTTTAGGAGCACTTATTTCTCTCATGATTGCACTAACTGGAGATGAGCTGAGGCAAATTATTGGCTGGCTCTTAGGAAGTGTATCGATGAGAGGTTGGGAATACATAAAAATCATTTTGCCATTTTTTATCATTGGTTCAGCGATACTTATCTTTAATGCAAAAGAATTAAATGCCGTGTCATTTGGGGAAGAAAGAGCACAGCATTTAGGGGTAAATGTTCAAAAAAGAAAGCTAGTCATCTTAACGGCTGGTTCCATTTTAACAGGAGCTGCGGTTGCCGTTTCCGGAACGATCGGTTTTGTTGGGCTTGTTATTCCCCACCTTTCAAGAATAATATGGGGACCCGATCATCGGCATCTTCTTCCACTATCCATTTTAACGGGAAGCGGATTCTTAATTCTAGCTGATCTCCTGTCCCGAACGATTATTTCTCCAACAGAATTGCCAATTGGGGTGATTACCGCTTTAATTGGTGCACCAGTATTTGCATTAATCCTACTACAAAGAAAAAGGATGGAAAGAAGTGGATAGAAAGTGCTTAGCGTTCAACAGGTTTCAGGTGGTTACTCAGGTGAAGCTATTTTAAAGGACATTTCTTTTCAAGTGGAACAAGGTGAATTGTTCGGGGTTTTAGGACCAAATGGAAGTGGAAAAACAACCCTGTTAAAAATGATTAGTGGTATCCTGCCATTTCAACAAGGTGAGATTTTAATTCGTGGAAAAAGGCTTCAGGAATATGGGATCAAACAGCTAGCCCAAATGGTTGCCGTTCTTTCCCAGCATTCTTCACAGTCTTTTTCCTATACGGTTAAAGAAACCGTATCACTTGGAAGATATGCTCATCAAAAAGGCTGGTTTCAGACTTGGTCGAAAGAGGATGAGGACATTGTTCAAAGTGTCATGGACCAGACCGGAATATCTTCATTTCAAAATAAAAATATTCAAGAGTTATCTGGCGGTGAAAAACAAAGGGTATTTCTTGCTCAAGCCTTGGCCCAGAAGCCTGAAATTCTTCTTTTAGATGAACCAACAAATCACTTAGATCTATCGTATCAAAAAGAACTTCTAGATCTTTTAAAATTATGGACGACAGAAAATGGATTAACGGTGATCTCGATTTTCCATGATTTAAATCTTGCTGGACTTTATTGTGATCGATTACTCCTGCTGGAAAAAGGAACCATCAACATCAATCATATTCCAAATGAGGTTCTTAGAGAGGATCGAATAAGAGACGTATATCATACAAAAATTCAAAAACACCCCCATCCAAAGGTAGCAGCACCACAAATGGTGTTACTACCCGAAGTGAATAGAGGAACAAAAGTTATTGAAATTAATGAGACCATGTTACATGTTTCGAATGAGTTCATTGACTTAAGGTCCCCAGCCCCATTAAGAACAATGTCTTCTGGTGTGGTTGGCTCGGGTACAGGCTGGCATCAATCTTTTGTCAATCGTCATGTTAGTAAGGACTATAATTGTGATGATCATCGGGTGGAAATGGCTTCCTTTTTAAAATCAAAGGGGTTTGAACCATCAGAGACGGTGGGAATGATGACAGCGGTATGGCTTGAGGATGTGGAGTACCAACTGCTCGAACAAAGCAACTTCTCGATATTTGTTGTTGTCACAGCGGGGGTTGGAAATGCGATTGATGCTTCGAAAAGTGAGGAGCATTCACTTCAATTGACTCCTGGTACGATTAATACCTGGATTTTCGTTAACGGTGAGCTAACGGAGGAAGCATTTATTCAAAGTATTATGACAGCAACTGAAGCAAAGGTAAAGGCAATGCATGATCTCAAGGTGTTAGATGAAGTCACAGGAACCATTGCTACTGGTACCTCAACAGATAGTATTTTGATTGCAGCTTCTCAAACGGGAAAACTGTTAGACTTTGCCGGCACGATTACTCCTCTAGGAAAGCTTATTAGTAAAGCTGTCTATCAGTGCACCACTAAAGCGATTCAAAAATCTCAACAAAGGAAAAAAACATGATTGTCTATCACCTTATCTCGATTACATTTGCTTATATAATTGATTTGCTTATCGGAGATCCCCCTAATTGGCCTCATCCTGTAAGATGGATTGGATCGATAATAACATTTTTAGAGAAGCGATGGAATCAAAGGAAATTTAAAAGATGGAAAGGGGTTGCGATGCTCCTTTTTATTTTACTGTTTATTTTTTCCATTGTGTTCCTTGTAGTATTTATAGGGTATAAGATTCATCCTTTTATTGGAATATTGGTAGAAAGTATCATTATTTCTACATCAATCGCCCAAAGAAGCTTGAAGAAAGCTTCTCTCGAGGTCTATCAACCGTTAAAATCAGGAAACCTAGTCCAAGCAAGAAAGAAATTATCCTATATTGTTGGCCGTGATACTGATAACCTTGACGAAAGTGAGATAGCGAGGGGAACGATTGAGACTGTTGCAGAAAATACGAGTGACGGAGTGACGGCCCCTTTATTTTGGGCACTAATCGGAGGAGCTCCCCTCGCTATGGTCTATCGGGCAACCAATACTTGTGATTCAATGGTTGGGTATGTAAACGAAAGATATAAAGAGTTTGGCTGGGCATCTGCTAAATGGGATGATGTGATGAATTGGATCCCAAGCCGTCTAACAGGAATCATTATGCTGTTAGGAAAACGTCCAGAATGTGGGAGTTATCGAAAAGCTTGGGAGATCATGTTCCGAGATGCGAAAAAGCATCCGAGCCCAAACAGCGGCTGGGGAGAAGCTGCTGTTGCTGCTATTTTAGGGATTCAGCTTGGCGGCAGGAACTATTACAAAGGGGTGGTTTCGAACCGAGCAAAAATGGGTGAACCCATATATCCGATTCAGGCGGAACACATCATAAAGGCGAATTTCATTTTAGCAAAAACAGTATTTTTATTTTTACTATTATTATGGATCGGAGGAATGCTCTTTGATTTGGCCTTCACATGGCTCTAATCCTCAGTACCTATATGAGGCAATGGGGCTTTCGCTCCCAAAGCATTATAATGATTTTAGCGCAAATATCAATCCTCTTGGTCCACCTCCTATTTTGAAAGAAAAATGGATGGAATTTTATCAAGAAATTTTCGTTTATCCAGATCCCTATGCTATCCAGCTTAAAAAAAGGATCGAAAACCTGGAACAGGTTCCTGTAGATTCTATTTTGATTGGAAATGGGGGAGCAGAGCTTATTACCTTGGTTGCACGAATGCTTGCAGGAAAAAGGGTATTATTGGTACAGCCAACCTTTTCGGAATATGAAAAATCCTGTCAGGCAAACAAATGTGAAGTTCTGTATCATCAACTATGTGAGCCTCATTTCGAATTAAATCTTGATGAATTGCGTGCTAAACTAGGGCATGTCGATGCAATGTTCCTTTGCAATCCGAATAATCCAACAGGTATTCAATATCCTAGTTCAACGATTTTATCGTTAATCGAGGAATGTGAGATGCACAATTGTCTCGTTATTTTAGATGAAGCATTTTTTGATTTTTTAATAGAATATGACTCATTCATTCCATACATAAACAAGTTTTCAAATTTAATTATTATTCGATCGTTGACAAAAATGTTTGCGATTCCGGGCATTCGCTTAGGATATTTGGTCGCTCAACCTGATACTATTTTAATGCTTAGCCAACTCCAGTCGCATTGGAGTATTAATACCATTGCATTAAGAGCAGGTGAGTTATGCTTAGAAAATGAATCTTTTATTAAGGGGACACAGGAATATATTAATAATGAGCGGAAAAGGATCTTTGATTTTTTTAAACAAAAGGAATTTGTTGTTTCTTCTTCCAAAGTTAATTTCTATTTATTGCGAGATCCATTTTTACATGATCAGTATAAATTGTTTGAATTTCTACTTCATAATGCTATCGTTCCTCGACATACATTTAATTTTCCAGGTTTGGAGGGAAGATGGCTTCGTTTTGCTATCAAAGGCAGTGAAGAAAATAATCATTTAATGGAGGTGTTAGCGGAATGGCGTCATCATCATTAATCTTCATTACTGGAGGTGTAAGAAGCGGAAAAAGCAGCCTGGCAGAAAGGCTAGCTTTAGAGTTAGCAAGCCAATCAGGGGGACCACTATATTACATTGCAACGGGAGTTCCTTCTGATTCAGAAATGCAGGAACGAATTGAAAAGCACCAGAGCGATAGAGAAGCTGGGACATACCAATGGAAAACGATCGAACAGTCTGTTCAAATTGGTATGCTTGACGAAACTTTTTCTAGTGGGGATATCATTTTATTAGATTGTGTGACAACACTATTAAATAATGAACTGTTTTCTACTGAGCAAACGTGGAATGATTCTTTTTTAGAAACGGTTAAAGAAAAAATTATTACAGGGATCATTTCGATAAAAAATCGAGCAGGAACAATGATTGTCGTTAGTAATGAAGTTTTAAATGAGTCATTACTGGGAAATGATCTCGTATTTTTATATGGTCGCTTGCTGGGACAGATCCATCAGGTTTTAGTTGAAGAAGCGGATCAAGCTTTTTTAGTGGAAGCGGGGATTCCAATTGTTATGAAGGGTGTGAGGCAATGAAAGGAGTTATGATTCAGGGCACTGCTTCGGATGTCGGAAAAAGTCTAATTGTTACGGCCATGTGCCGAATTCTTGCCAATGAGGGTATAAAAGTAACCCCCTTCAAATCACAAAATATGTCTAATAATTCCTACGTTACGGTAGACGGAAAAGAGATCGGCAGAGCACAAGGAATCCAAGCTGAAGCTGCTAGACTTGAGCCAACAGTATGGATGAATCCCATTTTATTAAAGCCGCGTTCTAATCAGAACGCTGAGGTAGTTTATTTAGGAAAAGCGATCGAGACTTATTCGGGGCGTGAATATCGGGAACAATTTTATGAAAAGGGGATAGAAGTGATTAAGAAATCTCTTGATCATCTTGAGGAACATTTCGAGGTAGCGGTGATTGAGGGAGCAGGCAGCCCCGTTGAAATCAATTTAAAGGATCGGGAAATTGTCAACATGATGGTAGCTGAACTGGCGGATGTTCCTGTTGTGCTTGTAGCTGATATTGATCGTGGTGGAGTATTTGCGAGTATTGTTGGCACCCTTGATCTGTTGGAGCCTAAAGAAAGGAAAAGAGTCGTAGGGTTGATTATCAATAAATTCCGCGGAGATATCACTTTATTTGAAGATGGAATCGAGTGGCTGGAAAAGAGAACAGGAATCCCCGTATTAGGTGTATTGCCATTTATGGAGAATCATATGATCGATGGAGAGGATTCATTATCCCTCCGCTCTCAATTTTTAACCAAGAAAAAGGGGACTCTTGATATTGCAGTCATCCATCTACCTTATATTTCAAATTACAGTGACTTGGAACCATTCTTATATGAAGAAGATGTTTCGCTACGCTGGGTCAATCATGCTAGTGACTTTGGACAGCCAGATGCCATTATCATTCCTGGTACAAAAAGTACAATTAGCGATTTGAAAAACTTAAGAGATAAGCAGTTAGATATCCTCATCCTACAACATGCCAAGACTGGCGGACATGTAGTTGGCATTTGTGGTGGATATCAAATACTTGGTGAGGAATTGATTGATGTAGATGGTTCTGATACTGGAAAGTTGGCCTCCACGGTGTCGGGATTAGGATGTATTCCTGCGATAACCACTTTCTATAAAGAAAAAGAAACAAATCGAGTTATTGGCAAGTATCACAAAGACACTAGATTGCCCAACAACCAGAAGTTAGAAGGGTATGAGATTCATTTAGGTAAAACCGTTTTTTCTAACAAGGGATGTTCGTTTTTAATATTAGACAATGGGGAAGAAGAAGGTTATTTCGCAAACGACGGCCAAATCATTGGGACGTATCTACATCATTTATTTCATAATGATGAGTGGAGAAGTCACTGGTTAAACATGATTCGGAAAAGAAAAGGAATTCCTGTTCAAGAACCCACTTATATTAAAGACTTTAAAGATAAAAGATTTGATTTTCTAGCTTCCCAAATGAAAAACCATCTAAAATGGGATTTGTTAAAAGACATAATCAATCAATGGAGTACAAGATGAGAAGATTCATAAAAGGATTCTTGATAAACCTTCAATTTTTCACAGCAATACCTATTCACCTTGAATTACCGATGGATCAGCAACATCTAAGAAAGGCAGTGCAAGCTTTTCCTCTATTAGGATTATTACAAGGGGTCATCTATTTATCTCTATTTTATGTGTTTCAAGAGCTAACACCTTTTTCTCATCTAGCATCTGCCTTCTTGCTTTGGCTGGCAACGATATTCCTTACAGGAGGAATCCATCTAGATGGTTGGATGGATGCGAGTGATGCTTATTTTGCCTATCAAGATCAAGAGAAAAGACTTGAAATAATGAAGGATCCTCGAACGGGTGCATTTGGCGTTTTATCCATCATTGTTTTATTAAGCTGTAGATTTCTTTTTATCTATGAGAGTACGCTGAATGTCGAATACGTAACATATATCTTTATTGCTGGGATTCCTTTTTTGAGTAAGAGTGTAATGGGTGTACTGTTGTTAACGGTTAAGTCGGCCAAAAATGAAGGCTTGGGTTCGTTATTCCAAAGTGCGGCAAAACCGCAAGTACTTTGGATCTATCCAGTGTACCTTTTAGGTTTTCTATTTTTAGTTATCTTATTAAATAAAGAATTTTTGCTTGTAGGATTATTGATTTTAGTTGCTGCCTGTTGTTTATACTTTTGCCGTCGTAAAGCAGTGAAATGGTTTGGCGGGATTACGGGAGATGTATTAGGAGCTTCTGTAGAAGGGACTGAGTTAATATTGTGGATGACCGTGTGGTTATTGCATTATTTCGTCATGGTGTAACAGAAGAAAATAAACGAAAAGCTTATTTAGGCTGGAATGATTCTCCCCTTTGTGCTGAATCAAAAGAATTGTCGACAACAAAAAGATATGAGCGCTATTTTTCTAGTGATTTGCAAAGATGTATTCGTACATCGGATATATTATTTCCTAAAACTAAGCTGGTTCTATTAGAAGAATTAAGGGAAATGAATTTTGGCAAATGGGAAGGGAAAACTTACGACGACCTAAGAGAAAATCGTCGCTATCGTCAATGGCTGTCAGATCCTGTTGATAATTGTCCCCCAGCTGGAGAATCTTTTCATCAGTTCAGCAAGCGAGTTCAAGTTGGTTGGGATAGGATTACCCATGACGTTATTTCTCAAAACTTGCAGAGTTGTGCGGTTATTTCGCATGGTGGAGTAATCAGATATCTTTTATCTAAATTTGCACCTGAACAGAAAGAATTTTGGAGCTGGCAGATACAGCATAATCATGGGTTCGAACTTATTTTTGATCGAACCGTGTTAAGGAGGGGTGAACGATGCACTTTATTATTGGAGGTGCCTTTAACGGTAAAAGAGCATGGGTAAAAAAGACTTATCAAGATAGTATGCAAGCTTATTGGCTATCAGCATATAATCACGATTCACTCCCGACAAATTTAATGGATATTGAAGAACCAGTAATCATCTTAGAGGGTGTAGAATTATGGTTGAAAGATTTAACGAAGAACTATGATGTCAACCATTCTCGTGAAATCTGGAACAGGTGTAAAGAAAATTGGCTTACTTGGGAGAAAGCAGGGGTTAATCGCAAATTGGTTGTAATAGGGACCGATATTACAAAAGGAATTGTTCCATTGGAAGTAGAAAATAGAGTATGGCGGGATGTAACAGGCTGGGCATATCAAGATATGGCAGCAAAATCAGATAAAGTCGATGTCATTTGGTATGGATTAAGCCAAAATATTAAATAAGGGGGATAATAGCAATGAGAATTTACACTAGAACTGGTGACAAAGGAAAAACAAGTATTATTGGTGGAAGGGTAGACAAAGATGACACGAGAGTAGAAGCGTATGGAACAGTCGATGAAGTGAATTGCTTTGTTGGTCAAGCGATCACCGAGCTTGATCTGGAAATATTTAAGGATATATTAGATGATCTTGAAAAAATCCAACATGAATTATTCGATTGTGGAGGCGATCTTGCCAATGTGTCTGAAAAACGGGAATTAAAGCTTCATCAAGAATCGATTGATTACCTGGAACAAAAAATAGATGAATATATTGAAGAGGCACCGGAGCTAGAACGTTTTATTTTACCTGGAGGAACAAAGCCATCAGCAACTATTCATATTGCTAGAACAGTTACGAGAAGAGCGGAAAGATTAGTGGTGAAGCTTGTGAAGACTGACCCGAAAACTCCTGACTTAGCATTAATGTACCTAAACCGTCTATCTGATTATTTCTTTGCGTTGGCTAGGATCATAAACTATCGACTAAATGTCAGTGACGTAGAATATGTGCGCAGTGCGAAAGTATTTAGGGATGGGAAGCGTAAGGATGAAAAGTAGGATAAGGGGAAAAATGGTAAGTTGGCTGGCGATGTTAACCGCATTGTCTGCTGTTGGAGCGATGATTAAGATACCAGCTATTGTTGGCAGTGTAGCCTTGGATGTATTTCCAGCTCTATTGGCAGCGGCCTTATTTGGTGGAGTTGCTGGAGCGATTGTGGGCGCATTTGGACATCTAATTTCGGCGATGCTAGGCGGTTTCCCATTAGGACCCATGCATTTTCTTATTGCTGTAGAAATGGCTGCCCTCGTTTGGATTTTTGGAATTCTGTATAAAAATAACAAGAAACTTATAGCTAGTTCGCTTTTTATTCTAGGGAATTCTTTTGTGGCCCCATTACCATTTATTTTTTTAATGAATAAAGGTTTTTATTTGGCCATTGTCCCTTCACTGTTAATCGGTTCGATCCTAAATACAGGTATCGCTATGGTATCTATTCCACGTCTAACTTCACTGGTCGCACATGGTTTATTTAAAAGAGAGGCAAAACAATGAGGGATATTATAACCATTCCCTTTAAAGGAGAGGACTCGCTCATTATCGCTTGTGATAATAGCGGAGCCATTGGGATGAAAGGTCAGGATTCAGTTCATGTACCATACGAAACGGTTGCTTATTATTCCTTTAGAGTGGCGGTCATGGAATGTATCGCGGCTGGTGGACAGCCCCTTTCTGTCGTGCTCCATAATTTTTGCGGAAATGAACCATGGGATGAGCTTGTAAGGGGAGTACAAAAAGGGTTGTTCGAACTAGATTTAAATAATGTGGTTATTACGGGCAGTACGGAAAGTAATTTTCCCCTATTACAATCTGCGGTGGGCTTGGTTGTTATCGGGAAAAAGTCTTTTGTACAACCTACAGAGATGGTTTACGCTGAACAAATGAAAATAGCAGTAGTAGGGATGCCTCTTGTTGGAAACGAAGTGATTGATCAAAATGAACATGTTGTCCCGCTTTCTATTTTTCACGAGATAAGTTTAGGTAATAATGTGAAGATTTGGCCTGTTGGCTCTAAAGGAATCTTATTTGAGCTGAATCAGATGTTTTCTAATAAAGAGTTTTCAAAGGAAATGGTTATGACTAATGTAGATGTTTCAAAATCATCGGGTCCAGCTACATGCTTTATTGTCATTTATTACCCTGATCAAGAAGATAAATTAATGAAGATGGCAGGGGATTTTTTTCATTCCGTACAAATAATAAGAAGTAAAAAGTAAAAAGTAAAAAGTAAAAAGTCCAGATTGGAAACTTACAGAAAAAAAGAATAGCGCGCAACAAGGGCGTGCTATTCTTTAAGACTTTTAACTTTTTCAACCAATGAATCAACCGTTTTGCCGATCGTAAATAACACCTTATCCAAGCCCTTTTTCCACCCTGGGGCTTTTTCTTTTATCGTCGAACCAAGCTTTTGAGCATTTTTATTTAATTCTTTACTTATTTCCTTTGCCTGCTCCTGAATGCTTTTCTCCGGCTTTACATCGCCAGCTAACTGAGCATTAATCGATGCTGTTTCAAAGTTTTCTTTTGGAAGGTACCGTATTGACTCCTTCATGATTTCTTTGAAAATCGGTACCACATTGGCCGAGCTTGAGCTGGGCAGGTAGTGCTCTTGGTCCGTTTTATCATAACCAATCCAAACAGCTCCCACAATGTTGGGCGTGTATCCGACCATCCATTGATCCTTAGTCCCATTTACCTTGTTAAATGGCAGCTGGGTCGACCCTGTTTTTCCAGCAATTTGTATCCCTGGAATATGGGCGCGTTTTCCTGTGCCTGTTTCAACGACGTTAAGCAGCATTGAGGTCATTTCGCCCGTTACTTTTTGCGAAGTTACCTTTGTCGTTTTTGCTTTTCGTTCGGAAATAATGTTCCCAGTCGGTCCGACAATTTTTGTAATCAGATGGCTATCCTGTCGTGTCCCGCCATTTGGGAAAACGGAAAAAGCATTGGCCATTTGCAGTGGCGAAACCCCCTTACTCATCCCACCAAGAGCAATGGCTAAGTTTTTGTCTGTTTTTTCAACGGGAATGCCAAAACGATTTAATGAATCCAGACCCTTGTTTAAGCCAACCTCATTTAGCAGCCAGACAGCAGGAATATTTAATGAGTCCTCCAGCGCCTTATACATCGGTACCTTACCCTGGTACGTTTTTGAAAAATTTTCTGGTTTGTAATTTCCGAACGTTGTTGGTTCATCGACAAGTTCTGATGAATATTTGTAACCATTTTCAAGAGCCGGTGTATATACAACCAGTGGTTTTATCGTTGACCCAGGTTGGGCCTGTAATTGCGTGGCCCGGTTAAAGCCACGGAAAACATGCTCACCGCGGCCGCCTACAAGGGCACGTACACCGCCGGAAGCAGGATCCATTAACACAGAGCCGCTTTGGACTAATGTATTTCCTTTTCCTTGTGGGAACAAGGAGTTATTCCGATAAACCGTTTCTAGGCCATCTTGTAGGTTGGAATCCAATTCCGTATAAATCCGGTATCCTCTTGTTAAAATCTCATCCTGAGTTAATCCATATTTATTTATTGCCTCATTTAACACGGCATCGACATAATAGGGATATTTCCGTTCGACGTAACTGCCACCGCCATCATCAAGGCGAATTGTTTCTTTCTTCGCTGTGTTGTACTCTGTGGCAGAAATAAACCCGAGTTCCTTCATCTTTCCTAAGACGACATTGCGGCGTTTCACTGCTAAGTCATAATTATTATAAGGATCAAGATAATTCGGCGCGTGTAGAAGTCCTGCCAGCATCGCTGCTTCACTAACAGTAACATCCTTAATATCTTTGTTAAAGTATTTTTTGGAGGCATTACCGATTCCCCAGGACCCGCTTCCGAAATAAACTTGATTGAGATACATTTGCAGAATCTCATCTTTTGAATAAACCTTCTCGATTTTAACCGCTAAAAATAATTCTTCGGCTTTTCGCTTATAAGTACGTTCCGGGGAGAGAAGAGCATTTTTCGTAAGTTGCTGTGTTAGTGTACTGCCGCCTCCTGTAATCCTTCCCGAAAATATATTACCGAAAAAGGCCCGAGCAATTCCCTTAATATCAAAGCCGCCATGCTCATAAAAGCGTTCATCTTCAATTGCCACCACAGCATTTGGTACATACTTCGGCAATTCAGCGATTTTCACGCCCTTCGTCCGATTGGTCGCAACATTGCTGGCAACTTTCCCATTCTTGTCATAAATAACGGTTGGCTGGCTTAAACCCTCCTGCAACGATTGAACATTTGCTCGTGTTGCGAGCCAGGCAAAATAAAGGATCACCGCCAGCACAACGACTAGGATGATTAATAGAAATATTTGTGTGAGGTGTTTCTTTTTCCAAAAACGGATGATTATTTCCCAAAATTGATGTAGCTTGCCCATTATATCTCCTTACTTTCAATAAAGGATTATTCAATTCATTTATTATAAGTTTTCTTATCGAAAAAGACCAACAAAAGGGTTTTTTTCTATTATTATCCCCTACCCTTATTATTTTTACTACTGATACCGTTTAACTATTTGTTGAAGAAAATGGCGAATAAAATTTAGAAAAATGTAGGGGTTACTGAAACAAGCTTCGTCTATTAGGGTGAAGTAAGTGGAAGTAGGAGGAAATTATGATTACGATAAAAAATTTAAGTCATGATTTTGTGATTGGAAAAAAAGGTAGACAGACGATTATACCAGTACTTAGGGATATCACTTTAACGGTTGGAAAAGGGGAAATTGTAACGATTGTTGGAAGAAGCGGATCGGGAAAATCGACACTATTAAATTTAGTCAGTGGCTTTATTCATCCTAAAGAAGGGGAAATCTGGATAAGAGAAGAAAAGGTTTCTGACCTGAATGAAACGAAATTTGCTGATTTCCGCATTAAAAACCTTGGATTCATTTTTCAAAGCTTTCAATTGATTCCAAGTATGACTGCCTTTCAAAATGTGGAGCTCCCGTTAATATTAAAAGGTATAAATGACCGAGAACGGAAAAAGAAAACGGAGGAAATGCTGAAGAAGGTGGGCTTACTGGAATACCAAGACCATTATCCAGGGGAACTCTCTGGTGGTCAGCAGCAGCGGGTCAGTATCGCCCGTGCCTTGATTGTCAATCCGCCGATTATCCTTGCGGATGAACCTACAGGCAGTCTTGATAGTGAAACAGAGGCAGAGCTGCTGAAATTCATCAAGGAATTGAATCGGGATTTGGGAATCACATTTTTGATTATTACTCATGATGATAAAGTGGCAGAGATTGGTCATCGCACAATTGAATTAAGGGACGGCCTTATTGTTGAGGAGGTGGCGAGTTTATGCAATTAAAAGATCAATTCCGCTTTGTGCGCCAAAATATGAAGAAAAATAAAACACGCGTTTTTATGACAATCCTGGCAACTGCAATGGGCTGTGCTTTCCTAATCGTTCTTGCCTCAGTTGGCTTTGGCTTACAGAAATCGGTTGTCAAGGAAATAACCGAACAACGGGTTATCACGCAAATTGATGTTCACGGGAAAGAACTTAATAACCAAGATGGTTTTCGACCTTTAAACGAAACGGATATTCAACTGTTTGAGAAAGTTAAGGATGTTAAAGCAGTAAATAGACGGAAAATGTTACAGCAGGAAAGCACCTATATAATTGGGAGTTACCAAGAATCAGCGCAAACTTATGTCACGAACTTCCCATCAGAAGTCAAAGCAGGGTTTGAATTGTCAGAGGGCAGACTTCCGAAAGGGAAGGATGAAATAGTGGTTGGTTACAATTTCCCGCTAAATCTCGCTTCAAAGGATGCTCCAGGCGATATATATGATAAAAAGGGGCATATAAAGGCAGAGTACCGTTACTCTGGCAAATTAATTGGCCAGAAACTTGAATTAACGGTTAGACAAAACAAAGATGGGAAACAAGTGGAAAAAAAGATTCCATTAACGGTTGTTGGGATTACTAAAAAGCCAACAAGGGAGTGGGCAGAGGATAGAACTGTCTTTATTGCTGATGAGATGTTAACGGAAATTGAGAATTTTACTGGGACGCCAAAAGGGTTGCTGCTAGATGAAAATAGTACAGTTCCCGCGGAATTTAAGGCGCAGGAAAATTCCTATGATGAAGTAAAGATTTATGCGAAAAATATGGAAGCCGTCCAAAGTATTTCTGACAAATTAACGGAAAAGAAATACGGTACCTATTCTGTTGTGAATGAATTGAAGGAAGTCAATATGGTGTTTATGATTGCGAAGGCGGGACTCATTTTTATTGGGACAATCGCGATCCTTATTGCCTCGATTGGAATTTATAATACAATGACGATGGCGGTAACAGAACGCGCGCCAGATATTGGCATCATGAAAGCAATCGGTGCGAATCCGAAAACCATAAAGAGAATATTTTTGCTTGAAAGCAGTTATATAGGATTGATTGGTGCTCTTATCGGAACAGTAGTTTCATATGGGATTAGTTATACGGTTAATTTTGCAATTCCATTAATCATTAAAAAGGCATTTGGCAAGGAATCACAAATTGACTTAATATTTAGTGACATTCCACTCATTTTACCGCTTATTTGTATTGTGATTTGTTTTGGAGTGACAATCATATCAGGATTCCGCCCAGCACAACGAGCAACGAAAGTGGATGTGCTTAAAGCGATGCGAAGAGAAGTTTAATAATTAAATAGAAACCAGTGATAGTCGTGGACAACCATTTCTCGTTCAAACATATGTTAATAGAGAGATCATTTAACATATGAGAAGGGGATGAGGAAATGATTAACTGGAAGATTCGCTTCAAAAACCGAAATTGGGTTATCGCGTTTATTTCACAGCTCTTAATTGTTGCCCAAATGGGGTTGGCAGGTTTACATTCATTGGGTTTAGTTAATTTCCAGATTACGGATGCAATCCATAATTCTATATTAACATTCGTTAATGCTGTATTGATTTTGTTGTCCATGCTCGGAATTGTACAAGACCCAACCACAAAAGGCTATGGAGACAGTGAGCGGGCATTAAAATACAAGGATCCAAATTAGTCTTTTTTAAGTCAGTTCCTTTTGGAGCAGGCTTTTTCTTTGGAAAAGGGGCGGAGCGCCGCAAAAATGAATCACTTTAACCAGTTAAAGTGAAA
>NZ_DALZYO010000046.1:0-41314 GCF_031988165.1 Neobacillus sp. | reverse complement strand
ATTAATCTACTATGTGTGCTTCCCGTAAGGGAGCGACAGTCAGTGGTGCACCGTGATCGGTGGAGTCAGACTAAAGGATGGGCTCTAACGCACCATAGTTCAGCGACCTTCCTCTCCCAGCCGTAGAATCAGTATTGACGGTTCTAACCCATTTTCATTCTCTGTGGTGAAGCGCTGATTTTTGCGCTTCATGAATGGCTAAAGGGGCAGATTAGTGGAGAATGGAAAAAGGACATTCTTATAGAACTTTTAGATTAAGAGTTTTCTGCGGAAGTCTTTATGGAAAGGTGATTTATTATGAGACTTTTTAGTAACAGAATAAAACCTTTATTTTTTCCAGCATTAGTTTTATGGATAATAGCAGGAGTCATTTACTTGATTTCTCCTTGGTATTACGGTCCTGACAACATATATATTGGGATTGCTAATATTTGCGTACTTATAGGATTTTCTTTAACGTTATGTGAACGTTATGTACTAAAAAAAGCTACCAAAAAACAATTAATTGGATTTGGTATAGTTTTTTTAGTAGTGATTTTAATTGAATTATTTAGCATTATTTATTTTTATTGATTTTGAACTAACGGGTCCAAGAGTTGCAGATCAAGCCGTCATTTAGGCAGCTTTTCTTATTACACTAAAGGGCAGGTTACTTGATGAAGGATTTATCGATATACTTGAAGAAATATCTGTAAATATTGGTACTTCTGAGGTGAATCCGAGTGAAATATGAAGAAATCGAGAATAACAATAATGATTATTACATTAAACAAATAAACTCCAGTAACAAAGAAAATGTAGTTAAAGGATTGTTGGGATTAGCGTTATATGGTTCTGACTTTGAATTTATTCAAAATACATTAGTGAATTTTAGCAAAAGTGAAGATGAGAATATCCGAGGTATAGCTATACTTGGATTTGGTCACATAGCAAGATTATATGGAAAAATTGACAAAGATGTTGTGATGCCTATTGTTCAAAATGGGCTAAAAGACAAAAGCGAAATTGTTAAAGGACAATCAACCGCAGCCTTAGATGATATTAACTTTTTTACTGAATGATGAGTTTTTCTTGTTAAGCTACCTTGAAAATAAGTTTCTTCAAGAATAGAAAAATGACAATACTAAAGAAGACCCTGCTCAATCGTTAAAAAAAGAGGAGAGCTTTAATTAATAAGCCTATGGATAAGAGTTGACTGGATTAAGGTCAGTATCAGTATTGACACTTCCTTTACATTTTCATTCTCTGTGGTGCAGCACTGATTTTGTGCTGCATGGATGGCTAACGGGGGCGTTAGTTGAAAACTATAATATATTATTGGCTGAATTATTAGAATTCTTCGCGCTATATCAACAATGGAATTTAGCAGATCAAAATAAAAAAGTGATGATTGAAACCATCACTTTTTGTTATGTAGTAAGAGTAAGTTATTTACCAGCTACAGCATCCTTTAATTGCTTTCCTGGCTTAAATGCAGGTACTTTTCCACCTTGGATTTCAATTTCTTCTCCAGTTTGTGGGTTACGTCCCTTACGAGCTGCACGTTCACGAACCTCGAAGTTACCGAAACCAATTAATTGAACTTTATCTCCATTTTTTAATGCTTCCAATATAGAATTAAAAACCGCATCTACAGCTTTACCAGCATCTTTTTGTGTAAGTTCGGAAGTTTGAGCCACTTGACTCACAAGTTCTGTTTTATTCATTGCATAACACTCCTTAAAAATAACATTGAACCCTTATGGGCGTAACTAAGTTTTACCATATCGTACATAAGTTCGCAACTTTTAAATTAAAGTGAATGTTATTTTTGGTGAGAATCTTTTTTTAAACGGATGGTAAGGTAAATGAAAAAAGTATTTATTGGCTTTATAACAGGAACAACTCTATGTTTGATATGCTAAAACTAAGATAAGCGATTGTAGAGGGGTAAATTTAAGTACATTTATAGATTGGAATGTACCTAAAGTGAATACTAATAAGCCTTAACAGGTGCTTTAGTTCATCAAACATTAAAAGATTTTAGGGCTAAAACCATATTTTTGTTATTCCATTATAGGGCGCTTTTCTATAGTAAAGAAAGTGCCTTTTTTCTTGTTTTTTCTGGATTTCTAAGGTTTGAAATTTTTTTATCGTTTTCGATTGTTGAATAACTCGTGTATGAAAATGACTCTCCTTGACCACGCACACCTTGAGACACACCTTTGCTGCTCATCTGGCGAAAAAAGGAATGTCACTTGAATGCATTCAGGTTCTCTTAGGCCATGATAAGTTTGAGACTACCCGTGTATATGCCCGATTGTACGACCATGCCCGGAAGGAGATGTATGATGAATGGATGTAAAAATCCCCCTTTTCAATCAAAGGGGGATTAAACGGTCTCCTACATCAAGGGTAATGGGCTCGCTCCGCATAAATCCTTTTAACGTGAATAAATGTAGATGATTAAATCGCTTGAAACCCTTGATACCATTGGAATTCAGCGATTTTTTTACATTCCAGTTTTTCAGTAAAAGAAGGATTAACGCTTATTTCAAGAATTAACGCTCATTTTTGCAATTCTTCTTCAACTAACAGGGCATTTAGTTCAATATGAGAAATGATAAAATGATATAAACTGGTAAGGTGGGGCGACCAATTTGATAATAGAAATAGCCACAAATGAAGAGATTGAAAAACTATATGTAAAGTTTAAAAAATTCAATACCCATCTACTTGAGAACCCAAAAGAGATATTTCCTTTTGTACTTACTAGGCTATGAGTAACATAATTTAAAATATGGTTCTAGATTTTTAAATGCGATCACCCAGATGTATCATATGGATGATGAAGTATTTGTCTATTTCAATAAAAAAGCAGTAAGCAAAACAGAATTCAAATTCATTTTAAGTTCCTTAAATCGGACGGAAGCCAGTATTTTTAGAAGAATTTTTGCCACAAACAAAGGTATATATAAAATCGTTGATAAAGAGGCACTTGAGTTTCTGGTGAATCTTTCAGTTAAGGAGTTGTACTTTTCGGATTTTTTCTTCCCTTCTTTAGAAACCATTTTAGTAGGAAATTACGAACTATGTTTTCCTGTATATAGCAAAATAAAGGCATGCTTTGAGAAATGCCGAGAAATTATTGAACTAAATAATTTATTAATACGCGAGTAATAAAAGGGGTAGGTTAGTAAGATTGTGAAAAAATATACTTAAAGTAACAGGGGCAAGAGTTAAAGAAGTGATCGCTTCGGCGGTCTTTTTTCTTGTTGTGCTAACGGAGCAGTTTAATGGAATAAGGAGTTTTACCATAACTAGGTTAATAACATTAAGGATTATCATATGGGGAATATAAATTTGTTGGAGTTAAGATTAAAAGGATTTCAGCTTTAGCTTGGAATACTTTTTAAATTATATAAATTTATTCGTTTTTTGAAGTATTTTAGTAGTATAATAGTATTGGTATTTCTACAGATATTCATAAAAATGGGACAATTTATGAAGAAATTAACCTACTTATTTATGGCGTTTTTATTAGTTTTCCTTGCAGCTTGTTCATCAAATGAAACAACTAGCAAAGAGGAAAATGCTGAAACAAAGAAAGAAGAGAAAAAAAAGGAACAGGGTGTAGCTGAGGCTAAAGCAAAGGCAGAAGCTGAAGTCAAAGCGAAAGAAGAAGCTGAGGCTAAAGCAAAGGCGGAGGCTGAAGCTAAAGCACAAGCGGAGACTTCAGCAAGTTCGACTACTTCTAGTGGAGGGTCAGAGTTCTTTGCCAACTGTACTGATTTAAGAAAGGTATATCCAAATGGCGTTCCAGCTGATCATCCAGCATATCAATCTAAAATGGACAGAGATAAAGATAATTATGCTTGTGAGAATTAGTAGACTTATGAGGTAATTTATTTGTTTTAATCGGCCCCTCTCAAATAAATGAGAAGGGCTTATTTTCTGTAAGGATATAACTTCTTCAACTATCGGGGTAGGTTAGTTGAATAAGGAGTTATAATATATTAATAAATGATGGGAATACATTAGGAGGAAAAGATGAGCCAGTTTACCTATACTAGATTTGTAAAGATCCTTCAAGAGAATGAACATGAATCACTGGACTATAAGATTATGAGTAATGCTTTTGATGATAAAGGCGCAACCGCGGAACTAGTAAAAGATATCATCGCCATGGCAAACAACGGGTATAAAAGCAGCTTTCTTGTTTACGGTGTGTCGGATAACAGGCAGGGTTTTAAATCGGTTGAAAATAAAAAGTTGACAGAACTCAATATCCAAAGGCTGTGTACAGACTGGATATTTCCAGTTCCTATTGTAAAAGTGTTTGATGAGGTATGGAACCATAAAGGCGTGGATGAAAAACATAAGGATAAACGTTTTGTCATCGTTCAGATTGGACCAAATCCTAGACAGTGCTTCCGGTTTAATCGAGAATATATTGATTGGAAGGAACAATTCCATTTTAGGAAAAATGAGGTATGGGTTCGAAGAGGTTCTTCTTCGGATACCGCTCACCCTGAAGAAATTAAAAGGCTTCTAGAGGGTAAGGACTATAAAGATAAGGAAGTATTTGAAGAAGATGTGAACTATCTTGAGGTAGCTAAATCCGAACTGCTTGGAACCCTCCGGAATGACTTAACGGAGATTATTTCAAAAAAAGGAGGAACTCTTGAGCCGATACCCTATAGAAGAGAAGACTTTGCCAAGCTTGCAAAGGTCAGCATTCCCTTTGGTGAAGAGCACATGAACCTATTTGTCTTATTCGTACAAGACGACATGAAAGAGTATGCGAACAAAATATATTTCGAAACTGCGGAAAAAAAGCTGTTACCGGAACATGACTATTATCTTATTCTTTCGACAGCCAGTAGCAAAAAGGCATTTGTGAATCTCTTTTCACCGGAAATGCAGTTAACAAAGAGCTGGGGTAACTTCTATGTTCCAGGTGGGTTGGCTTACATGTCCTATGCTGTGCGCAGGGGAAGCATCGCAACTCCAAGCAAAATAGGCCCATTTATTCTCGATATGCAGAAAGTAACTACAAAAGCCATTCTAATCAGACGGTTTCTCGAACTTTACGATTTTTTAAGCAATCCGGAGGAAAGCAAACAAGCAAGGGAGCTCTCCAGGGAGATGAACAAAACTTATTTCGAATGAAATATAAAACCTATCGCCTTTAGCGAGGAGTGAAAGCATTCCATTACTGTGTTGTCATATCAGTAGTTTCCTTTGCGGGAAAAATGGAATTCAAAAACGGAATGGTATTTCATCATTAGGAATGCTGTTTACTGTAGATTAACCACCAAACAAAAATCAATGTGATTTTTATTACTTAAACTAATGGGTGCGCGCGACAAGTTCTGTTATAAACGTTGACGCGTGAAAATACAGGAAGTTCATCTATTGAACTTTAACTTTACAATGGAAGATAGAAATGATGGAACCATGTTTTCTGAAGCTATCTCATCAATACTCCTGCATGCGTCATGACTGACAGGTCATGGGGTGTGAAGCACAGGTAGATTCGGTTGAACGAAGGCTGAAGCCATTCCAACGGAAAAGGTATGCCGACGGATAGACCGCATGGCTGAAAAACTTGATATGGTGAGAATAGTTCAACTGGCAAAGAACTGACGAACTTCCGAAGGTACAGGTCTAAAGTTAGAACATACGGAAACGTATGTACCATCTCACGATGGTGTGAATGGTGTAGAGTAAAAATGCACCCTCTGAAATACACTATACCGAACTATGGCGGTATTCAGTTCACAGGCTTAAAGGAAGCACCTACGTTAAGAATGGATAGCTACGTTGTAAGGTACTTGGAAAGCAAGGAACGTTGTATCAGGAGCTGTCACTCAAAACGGTTGCTATAAGGTACACACCGAAAAGCATTTATTCTTGTGAGGGTAGGGGTACGACTGATGAACATCTTGTAATGAGATGGGAGGAACAGCCCCGAGTCTAACTATACATAAAGATTATTTTCCAAGAGTGAGTTGCACCGATCGGGTAGGAACGTGGGAACATCACCTCGAAGAGGAGGATGCCACAGTGTAAGCGATAAGGTATTGGGATTACTACGACATGACAGAGACTTTTTCAGATTTATATACCAAATCGTCTAAAAAGGAATCATTCTATCATTTATACGATATTATTACTTCTCGAAAAAATATCCTGCTGGCATATCGAACCATCAAGTCTAATAAAGGTTCAAAGACTCCAGGAACTGACAAGAAAACCATTGATGATATTAAAATACTGTCTGACGACCAAATAGTAACTGAAATCCAAAACAGGTTAAGAAACTATCGACCCAAAAAAGTAAGACGAAAGCTTATTGAAAAAGAGAACGGTAAATGGAGACCACTAGGGATTCCATGTATCATGGATAGATTGATTCAACAATGTTTCAAACAGGTTCTTGAACCCATCATGGAAGCTAGATTCTACAAACATAGCTACGGTTTTAGACCCCTTCGGTCAACCCATCATGTGATGGCAAGAGTACAATTTCTAATTAACCAAGCTTCTCTTCATTATGTTGTCGACATTGATATTGATTTTACTTTTAAAATTTATTGATAGACTCAGGCTCTGTGCTCCACCACTTATTATCATGGATTCATTGCTACTATAGCCATGCTGCCATGAAGGTTAAGTAATCATTTCCTATTACTTAGACGTTCCTGCATTACGGATATTCCGCATCTCCCTCACTTCACTTGTTCCACTCATTTTAGCTTTACAATATAACCTTAGTCTTGTCCTGTGAGCCGTCTTTTTCCTTTTACCTTTTATTGCTTTGGTGGATACAGGTTCAGTTTCTAGACCATTTCTTGTGGACTAAAGTAGATTCCATATGAGAGATTATGGTTTCCACAAAAGGACCACTCTTGGGAGGTAAACACCTTGTTATTCGGTGATTCGTTCGTTATCGACCCGTACATTCGGACGTTCGTAAGTACGTTTATACATTCTAGACATAGTTATTTTATAGCACCCCGACTACTTTGCTAACCACTTTTCAGGTCTGCGTTTCGCCGACTTCACCGAGCTTCGTACACTTCCTGTAATGCCATTCCATGCACGTCGGAGTATTAGGTTTTTTCTCACGCACCACCATTAGTAATGGGAGCTGCCCCCATTACTAATCAAATGAGTAGTTATATGTATAGTACATACGTTGCTTTTATTGACGTTTTCACGTCAGATTGTGCGCAACAACAAGTCGCGCCCCTCACAGAACCGTGCTTGCACTATTAATGCACACGGCTTCTCCTAGTTACCATTCACAAAACCTTGCTAATCTCTTAGGATCAAATTTTGCTAATTCTGCTATCCTTACTAGTTTTGTATCCATTTATTATTCCTACCTCTGTGTGTAGTAAATGTATCCCTAGCAAGGGTGATAACTGGTAGCTAGCCTTTCCTCCATTGGCATTACCCAACTTCATTGGTACTACGCTGCTATCCGACTCCCTACACCGGCATTTGGTTTCCTTACTTTTTATCGCTTGTACACCATACTCTTCTAACAAGAAAAGACCGGTAGGGTCTCCCGAGTTGCCGTATCATATCAATGTATAACGTGCCAAGGTCTCTGACTCCAGAGAGGTTTTATCGTTCTTGCCTTTAACGAAAGATAAAATGTTGCTTTCTGCTGTGCGTAAGGCATCAGCCCTCTCGATTTACTAACATTATGGAGCTCAATCCCTTCAACCATTTGGCTTTCGGCCCGCTACCTAACTGTCTACGCTTAAACACTAAAGTTACCTTTAGCCCTCCAAGACTCGCTACGAGCGAATGGCTAGTTCTTACTCGACGGGAATCCCACCCGCTATATGATACGACCTAGGCTCGGCCGCACACGCACCCGTTACTTTAAGTTATCATGAACGAAACTAGCTCCTTACTCGTAACAGCGTAGGTTAATTTGGTTACACTGTTTATTGGAAAAAACAAACCAAATCAGAGCTACATTACGGAAGGAGCTAGTTATTATGAAGGATACCATAAAATATGTAGGTTTAGACGTTTCAAAAGAAAAAATTGCCGTTGCCATCGCAGATGAAGGTCGTGATGAGCCAAGGTATTGGGGAATGATTCCCAACACTGCGGAATCGATTAGAAAGTTAGTAAAAAAGCTTGGAGAAAAGAGAATCTTCGAGTGTGTTATGAAGCTGGTCCAACTGGCTATGGTTTATATCGTGTTTTTCTTAGCATAGGAATTGAATGTGAAGTGATCGCATCATCTTTAATTCCTAAAAAACCAGGTGAACGCATTAAAACTGACCGTAGAGATTCGATTAAACTAGCAAAATTATTTCGTGCAGGTGAATTAACCTCTGTTTATGTGCCAACAGAAGATGACGAAGCGCTTAGGGATTTAGTTCGGGCTCGTGAAGATGCTAAAGAGGATGAATTAAGGGCCAAACATCGATTATCCAAATTTCTTTTACGAAATGATATTAACCCGCCTTTCAAAGGAAAAAAATGGACTCGTAGATATCGAGAATGGTTAAATACTCTAAAGTTTGAACGTTCTACTTCTAAAGTAGTTTTTCAAGAGTACCTTCACCACCTGCATGAAGTTGAGCAAAGGGTAAAACGTTTAGAAGAAGAGATTAAATTACAATCAATTGAAGGATACCATGCCCCAATGATTCAAGCACTCCAGTCATTAAGGGGAATAGCTACTATAACAGCTACCAGCCTTGTGGCTGAGATTGGATCATTTAAAAGATTTGCCTCTCCCAAAAAATTAATGTCATACGTTGGATTAATTCCAAGCGAAAGCTCAAGTGGTGAAATCAGAAGGCAAGGTAATATTACAAAAACAGGCAACCGTCATGTTCGGCGTCTACTTGTAGAAGCAGCCTGGAGTTATCGATTTCCACCTGCTTTAAAGGGAGATTTAAAGAAAAGACAAGAAGGACAATTGCCTAGTGTTCAAACCATCTCATGGAAAGCTCAAAATCGCCTGCATAAAAAATATTTCCGTTTACTATCACGCGGAAAAGTAGCTGGAAAGGCAATAACTGCCGTTGCAAGAGAATTAGCAGGATTTATCTGGGCAGTAACTCAAGAAATTGAAAATAACTCCATTGTAAAGTAAAAATAACGATAAAATGAATGTCAGTTTTCTTTAAAAAGTCGGAGCATAGGGCTCGGAGGCAAAGGTAAAAACCGGTAAGGAGAAACCACGAAATGTACTTGTGCTATGTTTAAATAGACTAACGCACGTTTTAAGTTAGTGGAAGCTCCTTTATACGGAAAGATAAAATGTGATAACCCACGAATATCAGAGTGCTAACCGCAGTAGAGATTTTTGCCTTCGTGCCGTGTGCTTAACTTTTAGTATCAATTAAGAAAGGAGAAGTTTATTTATTCTCAGCTTTAAAAAGTATCTCAATCTTCAAATTGCCTGTCAAGGAAAGCACTTGACAGCCAATTTGAAGATTGAGGAGCAGTCAGTAAGCTGAGAAGGAGATTCCCTAGCCTTAAAAGGCTGAACCCAAACTAAAAAGAAAAGAAGCCGAAAAACGCTTCTCTTCTTAGAGTTGCTCAAAACCCAAACCAAAATCAAATTGTGTAGTGGGCATTGACAGTTTCGTTCATATCAGTACATTTGTTCACATAGTATTTTATATAATGAATTCTGTCGGGCTCCATGTTCATTTTTACTTTAAATATATGAATGGAATCATTCCAAGGTTGCAAGGAAAATAAAATGTACATTGGAAAGAATTTGGACTATTTCACCGATATGTTTGCATCATTCTACCTTTTTCAATCCTAGCTAATTATCCGGATTATCCGGTTAGGATTAACAAAAACATCTTGGAAAAGTATGATTATAATGATTATTAAAAAAAGGACAGTGACAATTAATAGTTTTTCTTTATTTTCACCTTTTTCATCCACTCTTTTTTGCTTTATTTCTTGCCTGTATTTTTTTTGAAGCTGTCTCCTTTTATCATCCATTCTCATAAGAATCACCATTATTAATTTAATATTTATAATATTATAAAAAAGGTTCTATTTACTTGAGGAAACTTATTTTCATAGTAGTTTAGTAAGGCGTAATGGCTAATTGAGTACGTTTTTAATTTTACTCCTTAAAATTTCGACAAAAAAGTAGTTAATGAGTGTATTGATTGGGATAAAAAATACCAAGACCAATATACCTAAACTGCCGAAAAATCCTTCTGTCTCTTTATGAAATATTTGAACATTTTGATGCTAGACTAAAAAGTAGACACAGATTGTTATAATAAAAATATAAACTATAACGAGGTGTGTCTAATTGGCTAGAGGAAATGGAAAACGTTATGATGAAACATTTAAAAGAGAAACAGTAAAGTATATCGCAGAGAATCATAAACCTATTGCACAAGTGGCGAGAGAAACCGGCGTCAATACAAATACTTTGCATGGTTGGATCAAGAAATATGGTCAGCAACCAGAGATAAAAGCTATTCAAACATTCCCTTCTCCAGAGGCGGAACTTAGAGATTTACAAAAGGAAATGCGTGACCTCAAGGAGGAAAACGAAATACTAAAAAAGGCGATGCACTACTTCGCGAAAAGCCCTCGGTAAAGTATGAATTCATTCATGAAAATCGCTCCCAATTCCGAGTGGAGAAGATGTGCAGCGTTCTGGGAGTTCCAAAAGCGGCTATTTCAAATGGATCAAACGGCCGAAAAGTGAGCAACAGAAAAAGCATGAAAAGCTATCCCAAGAAGTATTACAAACTCACCTAGAGTTTAAACAACGGTATGGGAGTGTGAAGATCACCAAAACATTGAACAGACGCGGTGTGAAGGTAAGTGAGCGAACAGTCTCTCGTATCATGACCAAAAATAATTGGAAGTCTTGTACGGTCAAAAAATATAAGGCTACCACAAATTCAAAGCATCAACATCCAGTAAGCGACAATGTCTTAAACCGTCAATTTAAAGTTAGTAAACCGAACCAGTCATGGGTGGCGGATATCACCTACATCCCAACCAATGAAGGCTGGTTGTATTTGGCGAGCGTTATGGACCTCTATTCACGTAAAATCGTAGGTTGGGCAATGGACAAAACGATGACAAAAGAATTAGTAATGGATGCCTTAAAAATGGCGTACAAACGTCAGAATCCAGGACAAGGAGTCATCCACCACTCAGACCGTGGAGTTCAATATGCTTCTATTGAATATCAAAAACTAGTAAAACAGTATCATATGACGAGCAGCATGAGCCGCAAAGGAAACTGTTATGATAACGCTTGTATAGAGTCATTTCATGGGATTCTGAAGCGTGAACTTGTCTATCAAACAAGGTACAAAACAAGGCATGAAGCGGGAAAATCACTCTTTGAGTATATTGAGTTTTTCTATAACTCAAAAAGAATCCATTCAACACTTGGTTATCATACACCAAATGAATATGAGAAGATGTATACTCCACCCGCAGCTTGAATTTCACCTTGCTCAAAAAGTTTAAAAGGGGTTTATTTTAAACTTTTTGAGCAAGGCCACCAAGCGAAAGCGCGGTAGAAATTCTGTGTCTACTATCTTGACATAGTATCAGAACTATGCTGTTTTTTAATACCAAAATTTCATAGTTATTTTAGATTTTCTCCACATTATCTGAACTACTTAGTACAAACCTGACTTCCTTTATAATCGTTTATTATATCTTTACCAATGGAATGTAGCATAAAAAATCATTATGATAAAAAACGATACTATAATAATGGCTTCTATGGTATGTTTCTTTTCATTTTTCTTGAAGTCCATTTTTTCTTTATATTGTTTTTGTAGTTTCTTTTTTTAAAATCGTTTTTCATAATCCACCTCAAATTGGTAAGGCATTTTTGTATAGTATACTTAAAAAGATAAATAACAGAACCATGTTCTGTTATTTATTATAACGCATTTAATTTTACTTTTAAAATACCTATCAATCCCAAAATTGAACATAAACATCATCAAATGGATAAGTTAATTTTGCTAAATGTAACTCTGCAAGTCCGTCAGATCCATCAGTCCAACCATCAATTCCACGATAAACGACTTCAAAAGTACCTACTGATTTGGGCCCAGTAAAATTATCAACTGCAAAATCCAAAAGAGGATCTTCTTCAACCAATTTGTACATATACAATGTACCGTTGTATTTATATTGGTGAATAACAAGCTTAAAATCCCCACCATGAGAATAAACCGTTTTAGATCTACTCTTAAATAAGTCATCTCCAATTAGGTCCCAAACTCCTGCACCCATTGGCATTATAACATTAGCATTTGGGTCATCTGATATTTTAATAATTTCTCTTGTTACTCCGTTATCGAGGACTGTTGACTCTATAATTTTTCCATTTTTTGCATTTTGAAAGTCAATCTCTTGTGAGTCAGTCCCTTGCGGTTCAATCTCAGCAGCACTAGCATGAGTACTATTAACATTTATCACAAAAACACCAAAAACAAACAAAAATCCTACAGTAAACAATATTTTTTTCATTTTCTTCCTCCCTCAAAAAGTTAAAATAGTAAATCAATCAAGTTATATCATTATCCCTCCGTTTCTCTTCAAAAGTTTCTTGTAATTAGTTCCTAAGTTGGAATATTTATATAATTCTATTTTACTATAATTGTAACTGGAAAATTTGTCAAATATTATAAAAAATGATAGTTTAATAAAAATACCCTAAAAACAAAAAATGAAAATTGCTCAAACTATTCTCCAGAGGGGGAAGTATCTTAGATATATGAAGTTTTTCGAGTAGCTATCCGCTGTATTATTTAAATTAATCTTGGCAATTTATAATAAAATTGAAACGTTCTGAAGTGCTAACAGGTCTAACAGTTAGAAATACGAAAGGAGGAAAAATCCAGTGCCTTTCCGGAAAAAGTCAAACCCTTCAAAAGTTAAGATGGAGAATAATTTCGAAGATCTCATTAGAGAAGAAAAGAATAAGCTTTTTAGAATAGCTTATCTTTACTCTAGAGATAAACATGATGCTTTAGAAATTGTACAGGAAACTCTATTTAAGGCATTTAGAAGGAAAGACTCATTAAAAGAGCCACAATATTTTTCAACTTGGATTACAAAGATATTAATAAATACTGCAATAGATTTCATTAATAAAAGAAATCGGGTACAACCATTTGGAAAAATCGAAAAACCACACGAATTTAAGGGTATTACTCCTGAGGAAAAAATGGATTTAATAGATGCTATAAACCGTTTAAAAGAACCTTATAAGACGGTGATAATACTCAGGTATTATAAGGATTTTACGATAAAACAGATCGCGGAAACATTAAATTGTCCTGAGGGTACTGTAAAAACCAATCTGCATAGAGGTATTGGAGAATTAAAGTTTGATTTAAAGGAGGATATCCAATGAATCCAATATCAGATTACTTTAAAGAGGAAATTGACAAAATGCAAATTCCTCAAAGTGAGTTAGATCAATTAATCGAGAAAACGATTAAAAGGGCAAATAAAAAAGAAAGAAACTGTAAGTGGATAACTATATCCAGTGTTGCTATTTTATTAATTGGCCTCTTTATTAGTTCAACTTTAATATCACCTGCAATGGCACAAATCGCTTCAAAAATACCCTTGATCAATTTGTTCTATCATCCCGATGAATCTATTGTTCGTAGCCTTAAATCCACACTAACATCTAAAGGTTATAAAATAAATTCTGTTGGCTACAGTGTGAATCCAAAAGTTATTTCCATTCAAATTGATGGTCCAGATATCTATCTCAATAAAGTGAAAAAGGATGTTAAAGAAGTGGCCATGAATATCTTAAATTCTAAAGGCTACAATGCTTTCGCCGTAGACATTAATAATAATACAAAGGTCAGTCAAAAGGAGAGTTTGAATGAGGAACAACTTAAAGAGAAAGACGCAGTGAAAAATATCATTTCTGGTAAACTGAAACAACTTCATTATCCTGCTTCAGTACGTGTTGATCCACATCAACATCGAATATACGTTACTTTAGATTTGAATGCTTTCCAAAATTTCAAAGAAGCTAAAAAAGATATTCCTATCCAAATCAAAGATATTCCAGAGTATAAAGAACATTATTCAAACTATAAGATAACAGTTATGGGTAGAAGCATTACTCAAGTAAATCCTGCCACCAGCTTTATTTCGGGTTTAACGGAAGAGTTATTGTCAAAAAAGGAATATAACGTTACGGGAACGGGATATAAAGAGGATCCTTTAGAACTTATAATATATACATCAGTTACAGAATCTGATCCGAATATTAAAGAGTTTAGTCATAATTTAGAAACGGCAATTCAAAATTATCTAAAGTCTGATAATGTATCTAAATTGTTAGATGGTAAAACATATAGAATAGTCATACAAAGTAAAGAGGGTACCAATATAAATTAATTAGATGAAAAAGAGTTTTTAAAACATAAAACACCCGCTTCCTGGTCCGAATTAGCTGGAGCGGATGTGTATAATCGTCTAGTTCTTTTGAATATCTTTAATCATTAATATATCCTTTAAATTCGCCTTGGGTATCACTTGCTTACAATCGGGCACAATTGTTGAGCAACATAGGTAGAAAAGATCAAACTTTTTTATAAAAGAATGAGTCAATTAAAAATACCAAGAGCGTGTTTTGATCAATCTTTTTTACAAAACAATCTTTTTGGGGGTTAAAAAAAGTTTAATGGTTCATCTCCCTTATATTATAGGGGACGTAGTCCTGCTTGTAGAGTTGTGGATATGTGGACAATCGACATATCTGTTTTATGTATCTTAGTTCGTTGGGGACGCCATAAGCGTGAGGCGTCCTTAGTAAAACGATAGCTACTTAGATGAACAAAGCTGATGATTCCTTAGCATAGGAACTATCGACTTTGTTCATTTTGAAATTTACTTAACGTATGTTTTCCGCGTTTTGTTGGCGGGACCCTATTTATAAGTGAACAGTTTCTTTGATTGATTTTTTACTTGTTTTCCCAAATTCCATATACATTTACTTTAACAGGAGTTAAAAGGTCGTTGCTAAACTGGATGCGATCCTGATAACTACCGTTACGGGAGCCTGACCAATGCCATGCTGTATTGCTTCCCACTGACCTTACCCATGCGGTACTGGTAATATAACCAGTGTTGTGACTCATCATATTATCTCGTACATCAACTGTATAACCTCCCCCCACATTCGACATATTAACTCTGACAAACAAATCATTATTTGTTGGATCATTTTCCCAAGAAGTATAAGCTGATCCATTGAATGCTCCTACATTTAAATTGAATGCATAGGATCCAGCTTGTGCAATTCCAGCTGTTGTTAGTAAAACTACTGTTAATCCTAAAATTGCTAGTTTCTTTTTCATGGAATTCCCTCCTAAAATTGGTAATTACATACCTATTCTACTATTAGATTTGGAATTAGTAAATATATATATTTATGTCAATTCATGTTATAATTTGTTGATTGGACGTGTAAATTTAGTTAAGAGAGGTTTTTACAATGTTGAAAAGTCAATTAATGATAGAATTGAAAAAATCTATTACAATTACAAATCTATTAATTTGGGCAATTATTATTATTTTAATACCTGCCATTTCATTTTTTCATTATAAAAATGGTTATATGTTTTCTAATAAAATTGAATTATTCCAATCAATAGTTTCTGGTTTTATTCCTTTACTTTTCCCAGTAATAGTTATTTTTATTTTCTTACAAAAATTCACACAAGAACTTAAAAATAATTATATAACTTATGTCCAACCTAGAATTCCAAAGAAAATATATCTATTAAGTAAGGGTATAACCAATGCATTATTAACTGCATTGGTAACATTCATGATGATTTTTATACCATTTATTTTTGCAGTGTATATCGAACCCAAACTCGGCATTATAAAATACGTTCCATCACCATTTTTACATGGTTCGAGAAATGTCACTTTTTCACAATTTCTTTCTTTAGGGCAAATATCTTATGGGGTAATCTATTCATTATGGGTTACTATCAACGCGGTAGTATATTCAACAATTTCTTTTTCTTTATTGTTATTAATTAAATCCCGGTTTGTTGCATTATCTGCCCCCTTTCTTTTCTATCATATTTTTAACTTTATAGCAGGTGTTTTGGGAGTAGCCAGATTTTCACCAGTAAGTACAGTTTTTCCATTTAATATTCAACAACAGCCGTTATGGACAGTTCTTATTCCTTTTTTAGTTTTAATATTAATCTTGATCATTTTATTGGTTTCTCTGCGGCGTAGCAATGAGGTGGCGTAAAGGCATGATGAAGATTAAAGTTTTTTTTAATGAACTCATTAGTATTAAGTGGTTATTATTTGGAGTGATTATTTATGGTTATGGTACGTTACTCAGGAAACCTATTTTAGGGTATTCTCAAGAACACAGCCTCTTAATTAATGGCTGGGATATTACATTACAATTAATGAATGATATGTACATCATTGTGTACTTTATTGTTCCATTAGTAATGTTTTTTTCTATTCGATCAACTCATTATCAATTTAGTGAACAAGCACTAATTCGTATCGGTTCTCATAAAAAATGGATCTTTCACTCTATTAAGCATTTTTGGAGAAATGCCAGCCCTTTGTTATTTATTTGGGTATTTATTTCTTTGTTTATGATGATAGGTTTGCCTTACTCCTCAACATGGAGCCCTTTTAGCAAGTCAGAGGGCATTTTAAATACCCTTTCTGATGTAGCAAGTACTGTTCAGCAGCCTCCTTTGGCTTTAATATTGCAATTATTTTTATTGGTAGTATCATTATCTCTTTTACATACCTTTATAACGCTGATTTATCTTGTTGTAAAAAATAGGAATTTTATTCTTTTTGCCTGTGCTTTCATTTTTTTCGGAGGAGTGATCGCGTTTAAACTCCTACCTGTGAAGCTTTCTTTCTTAAATCCTATTTCTTATTTTTCTCTCATACAAGTAACATCGTCGTTAACTGTTCCTACCGTGTTCTTAATAATACTGATTACTATAGGAATTGCGTTATTTTTAATGAATGTTGTTGATATAAGTAAATCAAATTTATATTCACTAATTAAACAATTGGGTCCCAGGATTGTCTATTTAATTCTGTGTTTATCTGGAATCCTGTCAAATGCATACTCAATACGTTCTTCTGATGCAACAATATGGGATCTTTTTTTATTATCTTTTAGAGGGACAGGTGCTGAAGGTTTTTCCTATTCGTCTTATTTCTTTTATTGCATTGTATTTTTGGGGTTTGTATATTTAGTTAGTCTATTCTTAGTTAATGAAATAGAAATAATGGGATATTATAAAATTATTCGATATAAAAGTCTATACAGATGGTTTTGGTCGTGGTTTAGGAGGTTATTAACTACAGTCATCCTATTCATTGTCGGATTAACCATTATTACTCTTATAATTGGATTAATTATGGGAATGAAAAATAATTTCAACACTACTATGCTCTCAATACCCGTAAGTTACTTGTTAACACACTTTTTAATAAATAGTTTCTTACAATTAACATTTTATATATTAGCTGTTTTTATCTTAATCTGGTCAAGTAAAGAATCCTCATACGTGTTAATATTAATCAGTTTATTTATGGTTTTAATGTTACCTGGATTGAATTCTTTTGGATTTAATCCAATTGGTTTAAATAGTTTTACATCATTAATTAACCATTCAATCATATACGTGGCGGTACTCTTAACTTTTATGATTATTGCATTTTTATTAATTATTAATTACTTTTTTCGGAAAAGCCTAAAAATTTAATAGGTGGTGTTTATATGTCTTTAATCGTATTAGAGAACGTAAGTAAGAGTTTTAGAGGTAATATTTTATTCAATCATGTCAACTTTAATGTTGAAAAAGGTAGAATTTATGGCATAGTAGGACCAAATGGGTCAGGTAAGTCAGTCCTTTTTAAAATGATTTGTGGTTTTATTTTTCCCGATGAAGGTAATGTTATTTTAGAAGGTGAACCAATAGGTCAAAATAAAAATAGATTTCCGAATAATTTCGGAATTATTATCGATCGTCCTGGTTATATAGCTAATAAAACAGGTTTTCAAAACCTTAAAGAGCTAGCTTCAATTCGGGGAGTGATAGGTGAAGAAAAAATTTGGAAGATAATGGAGTTGGTTGGATTACAACCAGAATCCAGCCAGAAAGTTAAGAACTATTCTTTGGGAATGAAGCAGAAATTGGCCATAGCTCAAGCAATAATGGAGGATCAACAAGTTCTAATTTTGGACGAACCGTTTAATGCCTTGGATACTGATAGTGTAAGAGCTATTAGAAACTTGTTGATATCATATAAAAAAGAGGGAAGAACTATTCTGATTACAAGTCATAATCAAGAGGATATTGATATACTTTGCGACAGTGTCTATAAAATTAATAATTTTAAACTTGAGAAAATAATTTAGTATTTATGTTAAATAATTTATCTCTCACAAACGGAATTGAAATTAATTATTTCTTAACTACTCAACTTTCGCACCTAGAAAAATGTGATGAGTTTAAATGTATGTAAAGTTCGGAGCCGTTGAAGTAGGGTGCTTGACTTTATATATAGGCATGAAAAAGCACCTCTTCGTTTGGTATAGTTGATTTGTCGAGAATCACAATACCATACCGAAGAGATGCCTCCTATATGATATCGAAAAATGGTTAAAATAAGCAACTACTAAATGAACTAACATCCACATTTAAAGAATTTGATACGTTATATAAAAAGGTCAAGTTTTAGTAATAAGAACTTGACCTTTGTTGTATGTGTAAAAATAATAATCCATTTTATTTACCATTATTTTTAATAAGTACATCATTTTTAATTCCATCTATAAAGTTTTTCCTACCTAATTGACACTCTGAACAAAGAGTAATCAAATTTTCTCCAATAAAGGTACCACCTAAATTTTGGGGAACAATATATGAAATTTCTAATTGTATATGTGGTGCTTTGTGACCACATAATTGACAAGTAAAGTTATCTCTATGTTAATACTTCAAATCTTGTATAACTTCGAATGTCGTTTTTTTTGTTGGAATGCCGTTCGGTATTTAGCAATAGTTTCGAACCTAACTCTAAAGCAGTAAACAATTTATAAATTGTTTCATCAGAAGGTTTATTTTCATTACGTTCTATTCTAGAAATTTGTGAATAACTAACTCCACTAGCTTGCTCTAGTTGTCTAAGAGTAAGTTTTTTATTTTTTCTTGGCCAACCTTCCTGGGGGCCCTTTCGGATATTAAACCCAAAGAATTAGATGGAATACCCCTTTCCATTATAGTATTTCCGAACGGTAAAGCCCACCAATGGCGTTAGCAACCTTTAGTCGTGGGAGAAGTCAAGATAAAGTGTGTTCTCATTTTTTTGCCATTAACTAGCCTTGAGAAATATTTTACACATAGTTAATATCTAATAGGAATCTTATAGGTATAAAAAAAAGGTTGCCATTTAGACAACCTAATCAATCAGATGAAAATATATTATTTGTTTTTTATTAGTAAATTGAATATGTACCTGATTTATTCCAGTACTTGTAATGGTTACTTGTCTGAGTTATAGAAGCTGTACCTTTCCAAATTCCGCCGTTAGCTTCAGCTGAAAAACTACCTGATGTAGTACCATTGTTATAAAAATCACCGTCAATAAACCACCAAAATGATATTGAATTTTGAAGAACTGCACGAACAGTTCCTGAAAATTGTTTTGAAGTAGTGGTACTAATATCTTTACGGTTTAATCCTACTTGTTCAATACCAGTAAAATTATAGAAAGAACCACTACCTGTTGTATAAACGAAAACCTGTACTGCAGGGTGATAAGTTGATGTAACAGTTTGACGAATAAGAATTTCATGTATAACAGGTAAAGCTGCTACTGCCATTGTTTTTGTTGAATATGATATTTCCATTTTTTTAGGATGTAATTCTCTTGCTTTTTCTTTTGTAATTCCATCTGTAATTGAGATAGCATCAATCATTTCTTCATATGTAACTTCTTTAATTGTTACACCTTCGGAATTTTTAAGTTCTGTTAAGTTACTTAAATCAATTTTTCCCGATTGAACTATTTTGTTTTCTGCTGCTGAAGATGAAGATGGATTTAAGAATACTATTCCTAATCCCAAAACCAATGTTAATAATAAAGCTGTAATTTTTCTCATTTTTTTCCTCCTTTTCCAATATAAAAACATTATACTACTAAAATCATCCAAATACTACTAAAATATTACATTATTTGCAAAAATTATTTTTCAGTATCTTTCTGGGTTGATTCTATTAATTTAAAAATTCTTATTAACATTTTTCTATTTTTATCTGTGGAAGATGGATTATCTGGTAAGTTTAATTCCCATTTTGTACGTTGTCCATCAACATTAATAAACCCTTGTACATAGCCTGCATTATTACTTTTTGCCATATCAATAGTCATATTTTTATTTAGAAATGCATAATCCCTAAAACCTTCCGTACCAAAAAAGAATACTGGATATTTGACTTTATTATAGAATTCAATATATTTTTCTTGATCAGCTTCTGAAAAGGCATCTTTGGTTATGATAAGTGCATCATATATTTCCTTGTCGTTAATTAAAGAATCAAGCTCTCTTTTTTGATATGAAATATTTTTGAAATTTGAAAGTACATCATTTCCTACAATAGCTATTTTCAAATCATTTCCGTTGTACTCAATGTGTTCTTTAGCATTTTCTCCTTTTCCACAACCCATCAATAAAAAAGCTAAAGACATAATAATAAAGATTTTTTTCATTACTGATAACCTCTTTTCCTAAAATATAATTAAATGGTGACCGACCTTCTGGTAATTAACAATAATTACAATAATTGAAAATAAAAAACAGCACTAGTTATTTAGGATTAATAATAACATCCTTTGATGGATTATATACAAAGATTATTCAGGAAAATTTTGATGACTTTCTTCGCATCGAAGTTAAAGATAAATGCGGTTTCCTGAGACTACCCCAAAAAGATTTGTGTATTTTTTTAGCAATAAAGTATAGACCAATATACCGAATAAATGATTTTCTTTTCTTAAGAAATCAATCACAGAGTATTTATAATGGTTATATAAGCGTTTTCGATTTTCTTTTTTTCGAGGTATGTGAAACTAATTTTTGTTTTTTATCGTCTATTGATAAATTTCCCCGGGGGAGGTGTTAATCATATCACAGGTTCAGATACATTCTGGAAAGACAAATGAAGAATTATTGAGAAATCTCATAGGGGATTATAGTGAAGAAATAAAAAGATTGGCCTATTCATACCTCAAAGACTGGACGACGTCCGATGATATTACTCAGGAGGTATTTATAAAATGTTATCAAAAGATGGATACCTTTAGAGGTGAAAGTTCATATAAAACCTGGCTTTATAAAATAGCTATTAATCTATGTAAAGATTACTTAAGAAGTAAATGGTATCGTCATATCCTTCCAAGTGATTTTTATAAAGTCCGGTTTAAATCTAATACTCTTTCCCCTGAAGAACAATTTATTTCTAAAAGTGAAGATATAGAATTATCACAAATGGTTTTATCCTTACAAGCAAAATATCGGGAAATTATTATTCTGTACTACTATGAAGATTTAAAAATAAATGAAATAGTACAACTAACAGGTATTAACTCAGAAACCATTAAAACAAGATTACGGCGTGCAAAAAAAATCCTTGAAAAGAATATGAAAAGGGGTGTAAGTAATGGAACGTCGCCTTGAGAATTTGAAAGAAAGTATGGATAATACAGTGCTAAAAAGTGGAAGGTTAACGGAATCTGATAAGCATAGGATTTTTCAAACTGCAATAACCGTAGAGAAAACCAAAAAGCGTTACTTTCTAGCTCCTGTTCTTTCGTTTGTAATGTGCACAAGTATACTTTTGATTATGGGCGGATATATATATACACAAATTACGCAGCCAGAAATGGGAAATCTAAATGCCGCAATAAGCTCTAAATTTGAATTATATGAAGGAAAGTCTTTAAGTATAGCAGTTATTGGAGAACCACCGCAAGTTAGAGAAGCGCAAATTAACTTCAAAGAAATTACATTTGATGATTTAACAAAAGAAGACTTAGTAGACTTTGATGCCGTAATTATTATGGGAGAAAATCTTAATCACGCAGCGGAAAGTCAATATGCAGACATCTATATAAATTCACCAATTCCATTCTTTTTTATTTCAACTACATCTCATTTACCTTTTACACAAAAGGATATAGAATATGGAGAGACTTGGAATTGGACTCCTGGTAATAGCTACGCTGTCGGGGTTCTTAAATCGCAAGAAGATGATGAATTAAGAGCTTGGGGATATGGTTTGTATGATGATGAAAAAACTAACGAACATATTGAAGATGTTTACTCAAGAATTTTTATGACAATAGAAGAACTAAAAAGTTAGGTAAGACAGAAAAAGGGAGCGTTTTTCTGCTCCCTTATATGTTTTACTTCATTATAGTTTCTTCTTTAACAAACGGGCGCTTTAATGGAATTAGGTTCACAGTAATACTCAAACTTTTTTATAAAACCAAAAATTAATCTGCTGGATATGAATCCATTTTGATCATTCTTTTTTCAAAATGGATTCTTTTTATTTATTATAAGGATATGTTAAACTTTATTGTTGATTATAAAAATAATAAAAGGACTTCGATGAATTTGAAGTCCTTGTTCAAATTAAGATAACTGTTCCAAAAGCAACAAAGGCAATTCCAATCAATAATGTGAATCCCTTAATTACATCAGATGAAGTCTACTTAATAAACTAAATAAAAATTCAAACTCAATATAACCGCTTACTCCGATAACACCCTTATCTTTATAATCCCCTTGTAGTTTGATGATTAAGAGGAAATTTTTAGTCCTTTTATTTTTAATAGCTAACCTTTTAGTCTTACTGTCACCATTTTTCAGAAAAAGTTCCGTAAGCAATTATGATGATCTAAAAAATGCTGCATTTGGTTTTCCGTTCCCTTTTGTTAATCAAGACCTATCCAGCTATGACCCACCATTTCCTTATGTTATGTCTATTTCTTCTCCCTGGGAAAATCCTATGTCAATAAATCTGTTATCTTTAATTGCCTCTTTGTTTGTTGTAAATGTGCCAATTTATTTTATTTACTATATATATGGTTTACTCAGGAAGTAATTTTTCATAATTTTCAGCACTCAGATCCAAAGTGTCTTATTCGACTAACTGGCAGTCTAGTGCAATAAGCATACTTCTTATTTACAGTAGGAAATGAAGGTAAATCCAGTTCTATAGGAGAATAAGTAATGAAAAACCACGGGGGATTAGAATGTCTAATATAAGTTGGGAAGAGTCGTATTTAGGTCAATTACGAAAACTAATTGGTCATAAAAAAATTATACACCCATCTATTCGTGCCATCATTCAGGATGAAAAGGAACGAATCCTCTTCATTGAAAGAAAGGGACAAAATACATGGGGAATGCCCGCAGGTTCAATGGAAATAGGTGAATCCATTTTTGAAGCACTTAAAAGAGAGATAAAAGAAGAAACAGGTATTAACGTTATTGATGCCACGTTAATTGCAATATATTCGGGACCAGATAAATCAATAAAAAATGGATTCGGAGACGAATACCAGATGTTTGAATTTTTATTTAGAGTAGATAATTGGACTGGAACTACCATAAAGGAAACTGATGAAAGTAAAAACGCTGAATTTTTTCCATTAGATAGCATTCCTAAAGGTACTAATCAATTTTGGGACAATCATCATAAGGAAGTAATTGAGGATTTAAAAAGCTTCAATGGGCAACTCATTTTAAAATAGTCCAGATTAATAATTGGGTATAAGCTTATTCAACATCGGGTGCTATTCTTTAAGATCTGGCTGCAAAAAAACAGCCTTTTTCTTATTCCGCTAACGGTCAGTTTAAAAATCAACGGTTAAATTACAAATAAAATCAGAACGGAGTAATATATGGTTATTTTAATAAGTGCTGTAAGTGGTACTGGTAAACCTTGGTGGCTCAAAAGTTATTAGAAAAATATCATATTTCTTATCTCTCTATAGACCATTTAAAAATGGGATTGTACAGAGGAGATAAGAATTGTGGATTCACACCAATAGATAGTACCGATGTCATTGGAGATAAGCTCTGGCCAATATTAAAAGGGATTATTATGACAAATATCGAGAATGAACAACATATCATAATTGAGGGCTGCTATATATCGCCTCACTATATGAAGGACTTTGACACCAATTATTCAGAAAAAGTAATTCCAGTATTCTTAGGTTTTTCGACAAATTATATACAAGAAAACTTCGAAACAAAAATAGTGAAACATAGGAATGCTGTTGAACTCCGTAATTGGCCGGAAGAAAGAACGATGGAAGAACTAATCAAGGAACATAAAGAATTTAAAACAAAATGTTTAAAAGCAGGTGTAAGGTATTTTGAAATCAAAAACGACTATGACAAAGAAATATTGAATGTTTATGACTATATAGAGACTGAAAAACGGAGAATCGACTCTTTATAAATTGGGGGTCTCAATTATAGTTATTGAAGCAAAGGGTGCGTTAGTTAAATTTTAAGATCGCTGAGTCGATCTTTTTTCTTGTTGAACTAACTGGCAGTTTAGTTGAAAAAGGAATGTATAAATAATTGACGAATTATTCCAGGTATTAAATCTTTTAGGGGGTTTTTGAGTGGAAGGACCTAAAGGTCAGAATTATTTTATTACAGATGGTGATTGGGATATAGGTAAGGTGCTTGTATGTACTGGAAAATGGGAATCTAACCTAATTGAAATAATGAAAAATAACGGCATTTACAATATAAGATTAAGTGGTTCTGTGGGATGGAGTGATAATGATATTAGTTTTTTATCATCAATAAAATTTTTAAAGGGAGTAGAGATTTATTTTTCCTCTGATATAAAAGATATGACTCCGCTTTATTCTCTATCAAGTTTGGAATTTTTAGGCATTGATGATTATATAAAAACTGATTTAGATTTTAGCAACTTTAATAACCTGAAAATTTGTCTTATCAGTTGGTGTTCAAAATATAAGAATATGTTTAATGTGAACACCTTAAAGCATTTACTTATTAATAAGTATCCTTATGAATCCTTAAAAGAATTATCTAATCTAAAAAATTTAGAAATATTAGATATTACATCTAGAAAATTACAGTCATTAGATGGCATTCAAGCATTAAATAAACTTAAAGTTTTAAAATTGTTTAAGTGTACACATCTTGTGGAACTTAAAGGAATTGAACATTTAACAGAATTAAAACAATTAGACATTGATACCTGCAATAAATTGAATAATTTAAACGGATGCGAAAAATTAGTAAATCTTGTGAAAATCAACTTGGAAAATAATAAGGGACTAGATAGCTTATGGCTTTCAAAATAAAACGGGAAAGATTATTTGAGGAATAATTTTCTTATTCAGCTAACGGGGTGCGCGCGACAAGTTCTGTTATAAACGCTTTGCAGCGTGAAATACAGGAAGTTTACTAGATTTACTTCAACTTTACAACGGAGGATAGGAATGATGGAGCCATGTTTCTTGAAACTATCCCGTCAATACTCCTGCATGCGTTATGACTGACAGGTCATGGGGTGTGAAGCACAGGTAGATTCGGCAGAACGAAGGCTAAAGCCATCCTTATGGAAAAGGTACGCTGACGGATATGCCGCACGGCTGAAAAACTAGATATGGTGAGAATCGTTCCATTATAAAGGAACTGACGAACTTCCGAAGGTAAGGGTCTAAAGTTAGAACATACGGAAACGTATGTACCATCCAAAGATGGGGTGAGTGGTGTAAAGTAAAAATGCACCCTCTGAAATACACTATACCGAACAACGGCGGTATCCAGCTCACAGGCTTATAGGAAGCACCTACGTTTAGAATGTATAGCTACGTTGTAAAGGACTTGGAAAGCAAGGAACGTTGAACCAAGGGCTGTCACCCGAAACGGTTGTTATAAGGCATAAGCTGAAAAGCATTCATCCTTGTGAGGGTAGGGGTATGACTGAGGAAGCTCCTGTAATGGGAGTGGAGGAACAGCCCCAAGTCTAGCGAAATGAAATGATTATTTTCCAAGCGTGCATCGCACCGATCGGGTAGGAACGTGGGGATTTCCACAGTGTGAGCTCTTAGTAGGAAGAGTTGAGACTCCTTTTTTTCTAAGGGTAACGAGGAACTTATAGTCTAGTACACATCGTTAGATGGAACGCGGAATGATGGGAAACTATCACGTTCCGTGTGGAGCAGGGGAAAAGCTGGAGATCACTTCAAACGCTTACCTATTGCAAACAAGTGTTGAACAGTCTGGTTGCTGCGGCAGCCCTTTTTCTTCTTCAACTAAAATGGCAGATTTGTTGAAGAAGGATATTTTCCTGTTTTAAGCGAATTAGAATTTCAAACAAACCTTACACGAATACAGGTATTGAAAATAACAGGAACATAGGAGGTATGAGATATGAAGATCAATAGAATAGATCATGTGAGTATAAACGTAAATGATCTTTCAGAGGCTAAAGCGTTTTTTCTTGATTTAGGACTTGAAGTGCAAACGGAATGGGAATTGGATGGAGAACAGTTGGACAGAATAGTTGGGCTTAATGATGTTAAAACGGCTTGTGTAGGATTGGGGATGCCAGATGGTCAGGCATGGATAGAGCTGGTCAAATTTTATACGCCGTCAGATGAAAAAGATATTCAGCAACCTTTTGCAAATACGCTGGGTATCCGACATATTTGCTTTGCTGTTGAAGATATTGAAGCTATTGTTGCAAAATTGAAAAAGAAGGGCACGGAAATCTTTAGTGAGATACAGCAATATGAAGAAAGTTATAAGTTATGTTACGTTCGTGGTCCAGAGGGAATTATTTTAGAGTTGGCGGAGAAAATCAGATAAATATTGAATGTGACTTTAAATGATTTAGATCTCCAACTTTAAAGATTCCTTCTTAAACTCGGGTGCATTACTGGAACAATGGTAATGCATTTTCTTATTAAAGTAACGGGAGGGAGTTCAATAAGGTTAAATCAAAACGCTTTGGGAAACGAATAAAAGAGAAGCAAATCGAATCCATTAATACAAAGAATAGGAGTATAAAAGATGAATGCTTTGATGAAAGATTTTTTATTTTATTTAATGGCATTTTTAGGAATTTTAATTATGTTTATTAGCGTCATTAATATTGGGATTATAGACACGAAAAATAAGAAGAGTGAACAAAAGAAAAGTAAATCAAAACATGTGAAATTACTGATATTTGGGTTAATTGTTTTTGTTTTATCCCGTATCTTACATGGACAAATTCTTTAAGAGGTTAATTATGACAACCCTTAAAAAGCTAACGGAGAGCTTTACTTCAAGAAGGAGTAGAGCCTTCTTAATGTACTAATGGGGCAGGATAGTTGAAGAAGGAATACTCTTTGTCCTATCGGTAGCATATGTTTATACCGAAGGAGGTTTGTTAATGAAGAAATTATTAGTTGCGAATGTATTTTTATTGTTTAGCCTAATTTATGTAATAGTTCGGGTTACACATAGCACATTATACCTTCCTAAAATTTCAATCGAAGCTGATAATTCGGTTAGTCTTCATTGGAATGCCATTGCAATTGATACGGGAATAGTAAAAAATAGTCCTGAATCTATTTATCTAATTTGGATGACACCAGTTTACTTGTTGGTTTTAATTGCATTAGTTCTTACCTTTTTAGCATTCAAAGAGAAAAGATGATGAAAAGAATCTTATTGAAGTAACCGGGGGCAAGAGCAAAAGAAATGATCGCTACGGCGGTCTTTTTTCTTGTTGTGTTAACGAAGCAGGCTAGTGGAACAAGAAGAAGAAAAAAATTAGAGGTAAAATACCTTCTTTTCGAGAAATTGTAAAATGGCTCCTTTTTACATATGACATAAAGACCGTTTAAATGACGGTCTTATTTATATAGGCGTGAATAAATACTTGTAACCTTTTTTGGGGCTCAAACGATTAATATATGTAAACCAAAACGAGGGGGGAACGATTTGTTTGATAATGAAAATTTAGAGGCACAGATTGATATTATCTATCATCGCTATTATTTAGAAGTGTATCGGTTCCTTATGTGTTTTTCTGGAAATCAAAACGATGCTGAGGATTTAACTCAAGAAGTGTTTATTCGAGTCCTAAATAACCTGTCTAACATAAACAGTATCGTTAACTTTAAAACTTGGATATTTTCAATTGCGAAGCATGTTGCAATTGACCATTATCGGAAAAGAAGATTCTCTTCCCTCTTCACGGATGGATTTTTTAAACATATCGTATCAACTGAAAAGGAACCAAATGAAGTATATGAACAAAACGAAATGAAAAGGCTGGTTCACGGAGCAATTTCAAAGTTAAAACCAAACTATCGGGCAGTAGTAATATTAAGAGGCATAAACGAATTTTCAATTAAAGAGACATCCGAGATCCTTCAATGTAGCGAATCAAAGGTCAAGGTAGATTATCACAGAGCCTTAAAAGAACTTAAAAAGAAATTGAAATTGGATGCAGAGGAGGTTATTGGAAATGCAAACTGATAAAGACTTATTTGATTTAATTAAAGAAGCATATCCACTCAACCCTAGAGAGGAGTTTGTCTCAACCACAGCCGCTGAACTTAAACAAACTGCAAGGAAAATAAATAGGAAAAAAAGGATTAAACGATTCTCTTTCACTTCAACCATTATTGCAATATGTGCCGTAGCTATTTCATGGTTTTTCTTTTATGGCGGAAAGGATGTAATTTCCAACAATCAAAACACCCTTCAGGAAAGGAATTCCTCATCCATCACAACTATAAACAACCAAAACCCTTTAGTTTATATTTATCAATCACACAATTTAGAATCATTTTTCACAGAGTCTAAAACAATTGACCCTAATGAAGCGTTTCACGATACGAAAAATATTACATTAGTTGGCGAGAGATTAAGCCAATCATTAAGAAATAGAGGTATAAATTCCATCCATGATAATACCAATATAATGGAAATTCTAAAAGAAAAAAACTTACCATTCAGCGATTCATATAAAGTTTCTAGAGAGCCACTGGAAGAATCCTTAGCTAATAATAAGACGATTCAAATGGTTTTTGATATACACAGGGATTCACGAAAGAGAAGTGAGACCACGATTAATTTGGATGGAAAAGATTATCCTAGGATTGCGTTTTTAGTATCCAAAACAAGTGTCAATTACGAAGTAAATTTAAAGTTCGCTGAGCTGCTTCATCAATATATTGAAGAAAAATATCCTCACTTATCAAGAGGAGTATTTGTTAAAGACAATCCACCAAATCAAAATACTTATAATCAAGACCTTTTTGGTAACTCTGTTTTATTAGAAATTGGTGGACCTGAAAATACTTTGGATGAGGAATATAGAACTGTGGATGTCCTTTCAGGAATTATTAAAGAAATCCTTTCAGATTGGACTGAACAAAAAAAGAAATAGTGTTTTCATTAGTGGCTGCTGCGGTAGCTTCTTTTTTTAAAATCAAATTGTGAAGAATTACACTTAAAGTAACGTGGGCAAGAGTTGAAGACAGGCTGCCGTTGCGGAATCTTTTTCTTATTCGATTAACTAAAGAATCAGGTTTATAGAATCCCCCCTTTTTTTATCGCGATAAGGAAATAATGGTAATGATTCTAATGGGAATGTTGAAGTATCGTCACTCTTGGTACCAGCAATACTAACTCAACTAGAGAAAAAGTCACTAATATATAAGTGGCTTTTTTTCGTCAAAATTTAACAATTACTTAACTATCCTATTAATGGAAATGTTAGTATAGTTATATAAAATTCCCTTTATTTTGGAGGTACTATGCACATATCAAAATTACACATTTTAAACTTTAGAAATTTTCGAAACCAAAAATTTATTTTCCAACCTGGAGTAAATACACTGATTGGGGAAAATGGATCTGGAAAATCTAATGTTCTTTTTGCATTAAGGCTATTGTTAGACAACAATTTACCTATTAATGCATCAAAACTCTTAGAAACAGATTTTAATAGAGGAATTAGAAGATGGCAAGGACATTGGATTATTATCTCAATTGATTTTGAAAATTTAGATACAAGCGAGGGGGCAAGTCTTTTAGCTCATAATTTGGAACACATCGAAGGAAGTGTTTCAACTGGGACATATACATTTTATTTTAGACCTAATAAAAAATACAGAAAAAAGCTCTACGACTTAACAATGGATGAACATAAAGATCCAAACAAGCTAGATGCGATATTAAATGAGATCACCATTAATGATTATGAAGGTGTTTTTTACCTAAGAGCTAAAGCTAACTTCTCTGAAGAATCGGTTTATAAAGAATTAGTAGGTGATTTTGAAAATATTATTTTCCCTAACCCTGAAGATGAAAAAAAAGATATTCAAGGATATCCAGCAGCTAATTTATTTTTAGTTAGATCGGAAATTTCATGTACTTATATCAAAGCATTGCGTGATGTTATGTCTGAATTACGAAAAAATAAACAAAGTCCCTTATTAAGTTTGTTGAGGGGAAGTGCAAAAAATATATTAGTAGATGATTCAAAGACTATTACGGATAAAGTTACAGATTTAAATAAAACAATTAGTGGTCTTCCTGAAATAATGCAACTAGCTGAACGGGTTAGGAATACACTTAATTCTACAATTGGCTTTACATATGCTCCGAATGTCAGTATCCAATCTGAACTACCAGAAGATATAAATAAATTATTTCAAGCCTTAACCTTGTGGGTAGGGGACGGAGAAAATGATAATCATTTAGGAAAACTAGACGATCTTAGTCTTGGTGGAGCAAACCTTATTTATATTACTTTAAAATTACTTGAATATGAGTATAAACAACCAACGGAAGAAAAAGCAGCTCATTTCTTATTAATTGAAGAACCTGAAGCGCACATTCATACGCATATACAAAAAACATTGTTTGATAATTACAGATTTCAAAATACACAAGTTATTACAACTACTCATTCAACTCATATTTCATCTGCAAATAAAATTACTTCAGTCAATATACTTTGTAAGGAACCAAACGAAACACTCGTTAGTCAACCAAGCAATGGTTTGACACCTGAAGAGTGTTTGAGAATCGAAAGGTATTTAGACGCAACAAGAAGTACACTATTATTTGCTAAAGGTGTAATACTAGTTGAAGGTGATGCTGAATTAGTCTTGATTCCTACATTATTCAAGAAAGTGTTCGGTTTAAGCCTAGATGAAATAGGTGTCAGCTTAATTAATATGAATAGTACTGTATTTGAACATATTTCAAATCTATTTCACGATGAACGTATCAGAAGGAATTGTGCGATTATCACTGACCATGATCAATCCTTTATTCCCCTTCCTATAGAAAAGTCAAAGGATAATGACCAGGAAAGGAAGGCAAGGAATTCTGCTGAGAAAGGACAAGAACGAAAAGAAAAACTTGACGCTTATTGTTTGGGAAATCAATGGGTAGAGGCATTTTATGCTAAGCATACATTTGAAGTTGATTTTGTACTAAATGATAATGATCATGAAGTAAGAGGGACACTTAATAAGATTTATAAGCAAAAAAAGGCAATTGAAGGCTCTAAAAACTTACTTAAGTCCAATAACCCTATCGATGTTGGTTTGGAGACCCTACGATTAGCAGACAGTGTAGTAGGGAAAGGGTGGTTTGCTCTTTTATTAGCCGAAGAAATAACCTATAAAAGTTATATACCTAAATATATTCTTGATGCTATCGCTTTTTCTACGGGCCATATTGGGTATAAACATTTTGAGAAAATGATCAAGTATAGAATAGAAAATGAAGTTGGCGAGGAGGAATATGAAAAATTTAAAGAGAAATTAGAGGCCATTCCATTAGGAGACAGAGACCTGGAGCTATTAAAGAGTCTCTCTAATGACATTTTAGAAAGTGATGATGATTTATATTTATTTATGGAAAAATACGAGGAAATCAAAAATGTTTGAAGGTTTAAATCCAGAACAATTAGAAGCTGTGACAACAGAAAAAAATACACTAGTAATCGCTTGTCCAGGGAGTGGGAAAACTCGTGTATTAACTAGAAAGATTGCATATGAGTTAGAACGGATGAAAACGAAAAAGAAATTCATTGTTGCCCTAACTTTTACTAACAGAGCAGCAGAGGAAATCCAAAAAAGATTAGATGAGATGGGTATCCCTCAAGACCAACTTTGGGCAGGAACAATTCATTCATTTTGTTATCAGTGGATCATAAAGCCTTATTCTTGTTATGAACCAGATTTGGTAAATGGCTTTTCAATCATTGATGATACAAAGAAAGAAAAAATACTGAGTGAAATGAAATTGAAACGCTCATTACCCGTATGGGCAGAGATAAGTACTTCATTAAATAGGATAGGAGAATATATAAACAACGATAGTTACAGTAATGATCTAGCAAAGGAATTTCACCATGCTATTCTAGAAAATAAAGAAATGGACTTCGATTTATTACTCTACTATTCGTATAAACTAATTAATAATCATCAAAAAATTCGTCAACATCTATCTAATTTAATTAGTTATATTTTTGTTGATGAATATCAAGATACACAAGATTTGCAGTATGGAATAATTGGAAACATTATTGACGGGAGAGATGCTTGTAAATTATTTTTAGTCGGGGATCCTGATCAGGCAATATATGGTTCCTTAGGTGGTACACCAAGAAGTATTGAAGAAATAAGAGATGAAATTGGTCAACAAGAAATAGAATTAAAAAAAATATCTGGGAATTATCGGTCAACTCAAAGGATAGTGGACTTTTTCACAAACTTTCAATCAACAGATGTAGAAGTTCAAGCACTTGGTCCACATTCCTGGCAGAGAGGATTAATTACCCTAAATAAAACAATTGATAAAAATGACCTTTTCTCTGAGTTTACAAAAATAATAAGGAATAATCTTGATGACGGTGTAAAACCAAACGAAATTTGTATAATTGCACCTGTGTGGTACTTCCTTACTCCATTAGTTAAAAAGCTAAGGAGCTTGCTACCTGATGTTCCGTTTGAAGCCCCTATTGCAACTCCTTTACCGAGAAATAGAGAAAATTTCTGGTGGAAATTAACTAGGATATTTTTAACAGATATTTCTCCCGAAACATCTTTAAACCGGTTTCGATGGATAAAACAAGTTATACAAGAAATTAATATTTATACCAATAAATCTTTAAATGTAGAACAATTAGATTGTCGAAGGTATTTAAAGATTGTCAATAGAATTAAACCACATGATGACAATGCAATTAAATACTTGCAAACAGCATTCAATGAATTCTTCAAGGCTCTTGATATCGAATTTGTAGATAACCCAGTACTGTTTGATCAGTGGAATTCATTCTTCAATGGGTTAGAAGCTCGTTATGAATCAGATAACTTTAAAGATATCCCAAAAGATATAAAATATTTAAAAAGTACTTTTAAACAATCAAAAGGAGTAGTTGTAAATTCTTGTCACGGTGTAAAAGGTGAGGAATTCGAAACAGTCATAGCTTTTGGACTACTTTGGGGAAATATACCTAATTGGAGTTCCATCATAAATCAACCATATTATGTAACAAAATCTGCTTCATATAATCTTTTATACGTAATTGGATCTAGAGCTATAACAAATTTACACTTATTCGCAGAAACAGGAAGAACAACTAAAAGTAGGAAACCTTACAAAATAAATGAACATCTTGATTCATTATTGTTTGATTATGATATAGAACATTCTATTTAAATAGAGATGAAAATACTACTATATCACTGGAATATGGGGATCTTGCCTAACTAATCTATAAAAAACATAAATATCATTATGTTATCAACTAATTAATATAATTGTCATAATAAACCCAAGTTATCCCATAGAGTTGGATAACACACCATTTAGCATTCCAATTGTAACTTGATTGGAATGCTTTTTTTTATAGTAAAGCAGGTTACACAGAAGAACATCAAATTTTATTGTTTTATTTTACGTTCAATTTGTTCATTAGCCAAATTAAAGGATTACAAAGTTATTGTTATACTATGACTATTTTACATGAATAATAACTAATGTCTCAGATCAGGATGTTCCCTAGGGTTTTTTGTCTTATATTATCCATATTAAAATGTATATAAAAAAATAAATTAGTTAAAGATTATTATAGTTAGCATTGATAGAAAAAAGGAAAAGAGGTTAACAAATGAAAGAATCAAGTGATTACTGGAAGAGTAACCTTGAGGACGAATCGACAAAGGCTATTATGAATGAATATTTGCTAGGTTTAAAACTTGAAAATAAAGCCGAACGAACAATAAGAAATTATCGTTGGTTTTTAGAACGCTTTTTTAGCGTGTGTACTGTGCCTTTAAAACTATTAACATCTGATGATGTGAGAAAGTATCTGAATGAATTCACTAACAACAAAAAGGAAAGGACCGTGGACGCCTACTTATCAGCACTTTCCTCATTTTTTCAATTTTGCCTTGCTGAAGATTATATAGAAAATGTAATTATCAAAAAAAGATGGAGACCCAAAATACCGCAATCTTTACCTAAATATTTAAATGAGACAGAGTTTGCTAGGGTAAAAATCGCGGTAGAAAATTTGTCTCCTCATGATCGCGCGATGGTACTATTTTTATTTTCGTCGGGATGCAGAAGTTCAGAAGTTTCTAATCTATCTATTAAAGATGTCAATTTAGAAAAAAGAACAGCAGAAGTAACTGGAAAAGGAAAGAAAATTAGAAAGGTGCATTTTTCTGAAGAGTGTGCAATTATTTTGAATCAGTATTTACAAACAAGAAAATGTATTGAAGCAGATCCATTATTTTTGAATAATTCAGGTCAACGTTTAGGACCCAAATCCATTTATTACATCACAAGGAAAATTGGGAAAAAGGCTGGTCTACAGCAATCGTTACATCCACATTGTTGTCGCCATACGTTTGCTACAAACATGATTGCAAGAGGGGCAACCATTGAATTCATTGCAGATGAATTAGGACATTCAAATTTAAATACCACACGTATTTATGCACGAATTCTAACGGAGGACATGATTTTAGCTTATCAAAATAAAATGGGGTAGATAACTTTGAAAGTAGATGTACTAGAATCTTTTTTTGATGATCATCGTTCTAGGTTTAGCGAAGAAACAATTAGAAGCTATAGACTTTCTCTTAATCAATTTTTTTTATTTTGTGGAAAAAATTATGATGAAGTGAAAGCAACAGATATAAGAGCATGGCTTGCTTCAATGGAGGAAAAAGGTCTTAAAAAACGTACGATACATATTAAACTATCGGGTTTGAAATCGTTTTACCAATATTGTATGGAAGAGAATCTCCTCAAGAAAAATCCAGCACAAAAAGTAAAAACTCCTAAAAAAGATGATATCCTTCCAAAATATTTAAGTAGGCGGCAAGTAGCCCAACTTCAAGAATTAACAAGAAATGATTTCCAATTCCGTCCCATCATTGAAACGTTATATTCCACAGGGGTAAGGGTCAGTGAGCTATTACAAATCAAACTAGAAGATATTAAATGGGATACCCGGCAAATATGGGTAAGAAAAGGAAAAGGGAACAAAGAACGTTTTGTCCTTTTTACGCACGATTGTGCAGAACGCTTAAAGATGTACCTCGAAAAGCGAGAAACGAACAGTGTGTTTTTATTTTCCAATCGAAGAGGTGGGGCACTTCACCGAGAATTTATACAAAAGAACTTTCGCAATTTCTCAAAGTCCCTTGATTTTAAAGTAACTCCACATACGTTGCGACATACATTTGCTGCCCATTTAGCAGAAAAAAATATGCCTCAAAGTTACATTCAGGATCTACTCGGCCATGTTGATATTAATAGTACTCGTATTTATACACGATTGATGGAACATGCTCGTAAAAAACAATATGACCTTTACCATTAGGGAGGTAGAAAAAATGGGTAATTACTGGGGGTTAAATTAAGACTTACCAAATGAAGACAATCAAGAGATCATCGGAGAATTTTTATTAAGTTTAAAAGTATCAAACTGAAGCCGAGGAACAATCATTTTATATCGGAGTTTTTTAGAACGTTTTTTTGGGGAAATGAAAGAACCCTATACATCTCTCACTTCAAATACTATCCTAGTATGGTTTAAAAAAAATGATGGCCATCTAAATGAAGCGTCTTTCAGGCTTCGTTTAAGTATCCTTTCTCCCTTTTACAAATTTTGCTTACAAGAAGAGTATGTAGATAGTTCTCCAATAAAAAGCCGGTGGTTTCTTCGACTTCCACAATCTCTTCCTAAATATTTAGAGAAAGGAGATATTGCCAAAATACGTTACCAAAGCGAATTTACCTCCCTTCGAAATTAGGTGCTGGTAGAATTCATGCTAACAACAGGGTGTCGAGTAAGAGAAGTAAGGGAGCTAAATCGAGAGGATGTAGATCTTGAGAACCGCACCGCACGAGTTGTATGTAAAGGTAAAAAATTTGGATATGTCCATTTTACCGAGAAGTGTGCTTTTTTATTGGGAACGTATTTCTGTTACAGACATAAGTCTCAGAAAGCCTTATTTTTAACCTCCACTGGAAGGCGTTAAGCATTCTAAATTTTTCAATTAATAGCACAATTAGTTTTAAAAACGATATAAAAGGAACCTCTTAGAGGCTCCTAATTTGCTTATCGTTTTTTTCTGACCATTCTGCAATATTTTTAATAAAATTCCATACATCCCCATCAAAAGGTTTGAGGTAATCTGTATGTTCTGGGTTATTGCCCATTTTTTCAAACATTGACATTAGCCAGGTAGGTCCGTGGCCAGGAACCCTAAAATTTTTAAAAAGAGAATTGAAGATTTATGTAGATAAAGTATTTAGAGCCCTATTTCTGTTCGAGAAGTAAGGGCTATTTCTATTTAAAGGATTAATATTTATTGAAGCTCCTTTTGTAAGGTAGAACAAATCAATAATATGAAGAATAGTCTTTAAAATGAAATACTTATTAGGGAACACGCTCATTTCCTTTTTAAATTCAAAACCCATTATTTTCGAAAAAATAGATGTATATAAAAGAGTTTTTTAGTCAAAAATGGTAAAGCCTATCAAACTATAAAGCTATTTTAGAGAAAGGAGGGTACTTAGTTGGAAGTAACCAACAAATATTGGCAAAGCACACACGAAGAAATATCTAATCAAACTAGAACCATCTTAAATGAATACTTATTAAGTTTAAAACTGGAAAATAAAGCGGTAGCAACCATCATCAAATACCGAAGAATTTTAGAAAGATTTTTAATTAAATGTACGACTCCTCTTGAAGAGCTGACCTCCGTAGAGGTACGAAGGTGGTTAAACGGATTTTCTGTAAATAAAAAACCGAAAACCATTGATCTCGTCCTAGCCACCCTATCTTCTTTTTTTAACTTTTGTTTGGAGGAAGAATATATGGAAAATACCGTCATGAAAAAACGATGAGACCCAAAATACCAAAGGCTTTACCAAAATATCTGGATGAATATGAATACGCTCGTGTAAAGCGTACTGCAGAACAATTGCCGATTCGGGACAGGGCACTGATATTATTTCTTTTTTCTTCTGGCTGCAGAGTTTCCGAAGTATCAAATTTAAATATTCAAGATGTTGATATTGATAAACGAATAGGGGAAGTAAAAGGAAAAGGGAAAAAAATAAGGCATGTTCATTTTTCAGAAGAATGTGCGTTAGTGTTAAAAGACTATCTACAAACTCGTTCTGGTGACCCGACAGAATCATTATTTATGAATAAATTTTGTCAACGACTTTTAGCCTGTGGGATTCAACAAGTAATAAAAAAGGTAGGGAAAAAAACAGGCCTGAAGCAATCCTTCCATCCACACTGTTGTAGGCATACATTTGCGACCAATATGTTGGCTAGAGGGGCAGACCTTCAGTTTATTGCGGATGAGATGGGCCATTCAGACTTGAATACAACACGGGTTTATGCCCGAATACCGACAGAAGATATGATATTAAAATACCAAAATATTATGGGGTGAAATCTATGAAATTAGAAGTCCAACAATCTTTTTTTAATGACCAGCAGGCTCGTTTTAGTCCAGAAACCATCCGGGGCTACAAAATAGCTCTTTCTCAATTCTTTTCGTTTTGTCCAAAAAAGGTGAATGAGGTGAAGGCGAAAGATGTACGGGACTGGTTAGCCATGATGACTGAGAAAGGGTTAAAACCACGCAGTGTTCAAATGAAATTATCTGCATTGAAATCGTTTTATCAGTACTTGATGGAAGAAAACAAATTGGAAAAATCCCCGACATTAAAGGTACGTACACCTCAGAAAGAGGATTCCCTTCCTTACTATTTGGATAAACGGCAATTAGTCCTACTTCAGGAATTAACGAAAGACAATCCTAGGGAACGAGCATTAGTAGAAACGCTATATGCAACAGGTGTTCGAATCAGTGAATTGATGAATATCAAATTAGAAGATGTGAAATGGGAGAGCCGACAAATCTGGATTCGAAAAGGAAAGGGGAACAAAGAACGATATGTTTTATTTAGTCATGATTGTGCAGAACGATTGAAAGCGTATTTGAACCTACGTGATATTAACAGCACATACCTCTTTTCGAATCATAGAGGCGGACCCCTAAGTCGTGATTTAGTGGAATTGCTGTTTCGACAATATACAGAGACATTAGGATTTAGAGTCACCCCTCACACCTTGCGCCATACGTTTGCAGCTCATCTAGCAGAAAAGGGGATGGATTTTAGTTACATTAAAGAATTGCTCGGTCATGCCAATATCAATAGTACTCGTATTTACACTCGTCTCATGAACCATGCACGTAAAAAACAGTATGACCGGTTTCAGTCATAAGAAAAAGGAGAAAGAAAATGATAATGTACTGGGAGATTAAAAAGAAATTACCTAATTCGGAGAATGAGAAAGTGATCAATAAGTTCTTACTTAACCTGAAAAATACGAATAGAAGTAAGAGTACGATTATCAGGTACAGGACTACTTTGCAATCCTTTTTTGGGGAGATAGAAATCCTCTTTTCGTCCATCACATCTAATAACATCCAGCAATGGCTTTCGGATCATCAAAAGGACTGGAATGAAGGAACCATTCGTTCCCGTTCAATTGCTCTTCGTTCTTTTTTTCGCTATTGTGTAGAAAAAGGCTATATGGCAATACCGCCTATCAAAAGCAAATTTCAGGGGAGTATTACAGAAAAGTACTGGGAAGTAAAGGTACAACTGCCTAATGTAGAGAATAAAAGATTCATTAACGAGTATTTATTAAGTCTGAAAGTAGCAAACCGAAGTTTTTATACTATTAACAACGTCAGGTATTTTTTACAATCCTTTTTTAAAGAACAGGAAGGATTATTTTCTTCCCTTACATCGGATGAAATCCAGGAATGGCTCATCCAACATCATAAGGGTGTTAAAGAAAATACCATAAAGTTTCATGTAAGTGCTCTTTCAGCTTTTTATGCATTTTGTGTAGAAGAAGGTTATCTGGATAGATCGCCGGTCAAGTCACGATGGTTTCCACGTTGTCCGAAACCCATTCCTAAATATATGGGAAAAGAGGAGATTGCTAAAATTCGCTGGATATCCGAGAAAGGCTTGCTACGAGACAGAGCGATGTTAGAATTTTTTCTTTCCTCTGGTTGTCGAGTGGGGGAGGTGCATTTACTCGACCGAGCAAGTGTCGATCTAGAAAATCGAACGGCTCGGGTTGTCGGGAAAGGGAGGAAAATTCGCCAGGTTCATTTTTCGGAAAAATGTGCTCTGCTTTTGGAACGTTACCTCGAATGCCGAAAGGATGGTAATCCGGCCCTCTTTGTTGCAAGCGGAATCATATCGAGCCGAATTTCGAGTAGATGGATACAAAAAATCTTCAACCGAGTTGGGAACGAGGCTGGCGTAACAGGTTCACTACATCCCCACCGGCTACGCCATACGTTTGCGACGGAACTTTTGGCAAAAGGTGCGGATTTATTTTTTATCGCTGATGAACTGGGCCATTCCGATTTAAAGACAACACAGGTATACGCCAACCTTCCCAAATCGAAGGTTATTACCCTGTACCGCAAGTATATGGGATAAGGTGGATGTGAATGATGAATACAGATAAATGGATTAAGCGATTTACATTGGATTATCAATTTCGATTGGATTCAAGCACATTGACTCTTTACCACCTTTCAATCAAAAACTTGCTCGATTACATAAGAAAAGAAATTGATACCATTACCAAACACGATATTCGGAATTGGCTCGGCCATTTGATAGAAAAGGGGTACCAACCAAGTACGATTAACACAAAGCTCGCTGGGGTGAAACTCTTTTTTAAGTATTGTCTAGACGAAAAGGTCATTTCAAAAAATCCGACAAAAGATATTTTGTTCTCGAAAGTAGAGGGGAAACTGCCTCGTTATTTATCGATGGAAAAGCTCACCAAACTAAGGGCGCTCTTAGAAGGGCGGCTTGAAGAGAGAGCGATTGTCGAAGTATTATATGCTACCGGCATAAGAAAGAGTGAGTTAGCTGCCATGAAAAAAATAGATATCAATTGGTCAGAAAGACTCATTCTGATTCCAATGGGGAAACGGAAAAAGGGGCGTATCGTCTTATTTACGAGGGAGTGTGCAGAACACTTAAAATCTTACTTGGATAGCCGAACCGACGATTGGCCCTTTGTTTTTGCTTTAGTGACTTCAAACGGGAAACGTTCAAAACATGCTCGTGTGGTGGATCAAAGGTTTCTTATCTATTCAGAGCAATTGGGGTTCAAGATGACACCGCACACCTTGAGACACACCTTTGCTGCTCATCTGGCGAAAAAAGGAATGTCACTTGAATGCATTCAGGTTCTCTTAGGCCATGATAAGTTTGAGACTACCCGTGTATATGCCCGATTGTACGACCATGCCCGGAAGGAGATGTATGATGAATGGATGTAAAAATCCCCCTTTTCAATCAAAGGGGGATTAAACGGTCTCCTACATCAAGGGTAATGGGCTCGCTCCGCATAAATCCTTTTAACGTGAATAAATGTAGATGATTAAATCGCTTGAAACCCTTGATACCATTGGAATTCAGCGATTTTTTTACATTCCAGTTTTTCAGTAAAAGAAGGATTAACGCTTATTTTAAGAATTAACGCTTATTTTTGAGGAAATTCTTCAACAACAGTCAGTTTAGTGGAAGAATCGACTGTAGCTCTTATTA